>CACYEQ010000027.1 GCA_902773485.1 Oscillospiraceae bacterium | reverse complement strand
TCTAAATGAACAGATTCTTTCGAAGTTGTTTCGGCTGTTTGGGGTGTTTCTTCAACTTTATCGTAGTCTTCGATTTCGTCATCATCAAAAGAAAGTTGCTGAGGTTCGGGCGGTTTTACAGCGTTGTTGACAGGTATTCCCTGTTGCATTTGCATTTGTTGCCAATCTTGCTTGGTTATTAACACCTCTCTCGGCTTTGAGCCTCTGTGCGGACCAACAATGCCTTTTTCCTCCATCTGGTCGACAATTCTCGCCGCTCTTGCATACCCAAGACTCAACTTCCTTTGCAAAAGCGAGGTAGATGCCATTCCCGATTCAACAACAATTTCAATCGCCTCATTTATTTTAGCGTCGTAACTGCCGAAATCTTCATCAGCAGAATTGTTTTTCGGTGTATCTTCTTCCGCCGCCTGACGGTCAATTTCGCAAATAACAGACTGGTCGTATTCGTTTTCTTCGCTGTGCTCCTTTATAAAGTCGGTAACAATTCTTACTTCTTCATCAGAAATAAAACTACCCTGAATACGGTGCGGTTTGCTGGCACCTATCGGCAAATAAAGCATATCACCGCGACCTAACAACTTTTCGGCACCTTGCATATCAATAATAATTCTCGAATCGGTGCTTGAAGCAACCGAAAGCGAAATTCGAGAAGGAATGTTTGATTTAATAAGTCCTGTAAAAATATCGGCAGAGGGTCTTTGCGTTGCGATAACAAGGTAAATGCCCGCCGCTCTCGCTTTTTGTGCTATTCGGCAAACCGAACTTTCAACTTCGTTGCCTGCAACCATCATCAAATCAGCAAACTCGTCGATAAATATAACAATCTGAGGCATAGGTTCAAGTTCAGGAGTTTTTTTGCAAAGTTCGTTGTAACCTCCGATATTTCTAACGCCGTTTTCTGCTAAAATTTTATATCTCTTTTCCATTTCAACAACCGCCCAACCCAAAGCGCCTGCGGCTTTTCTCGGGTCGGTAACAACAGGAACAAGCAGGTGAGGAATACCGTTGTAAACAGGAAATTCAACCGCTTTCGGGTCAATCATAACAAATTTAACCTCATTCGGGTTGGCACGGTAGAGAATCGACATAATCATTGCGTTAAGGCATACCGATTTACCCGAACCCGTAGTACCCGCAACTAAAAGGTGAGGCATTTTTGCAAGGTCGCAATAAGCGGTAGAGCCTGTAACATCTTTGCCGAGCGAAACAAGCAGTTTTGCTTTTGATTTCTTAAATTCGGGGGTGTCTATCAAATCTCTCATACCGACTACCGATGAATTGGTGTTAGGCACTTCAATACCGATTGAAGCCTTGTTCGGTATAGGCGAAATTCTTACATTTGATGCACGAAGTTGCAAGGCTATATCATCGGCAAGTCCTGTTATTTTGCTGATTTTTACGCCTACTGCAGGCTGAATTTCGTATCTTGTTACAGAGGGACCTCTTGAAAATCCGGTAACTCTGACTTCAACGCCGAAACTTTTTAAAACATTAACAAGCAGGTCACTATTCGATTTTAACTCCGCTTCAACAAGAGAGTTGTCGGCATTTTTAGTTTGTGATAAAAGTTCGAGCGGAGGAAATGTATATTCTTCTGATTCTTCTTCGCTTGCAACAGTTTTTGCACGCGAAGAAGTTGTTCTTGTTGTCGTTTTTTTAGGTCTTTCGGCTTTTTGTTTTGCACTCTCCGAAAATTCGGTAAATTTAGGTATTTCTTCCTTTTTTACCTGCGAAACAGTCTCTTCATCGGCATAAGGATTATCGTCAAGTTTTGCTGTGCTTTTGCGTTTTTTTGCTTGCGGTGTTTCCGGCATACCGTCAAGCGATACATCAACATCAAATTTTGCCTCCTGTTTTTTGCGTTTGTTTTCTTCTCTTTCGTCGGCTCGTTTTTCAATCCACTCTTTTGTATCGTTATGTATTTGCTGTGCTTTTACGCCTGTTTTTTTCGCAAAAACTCCAACGCTTTGTAAAGTGGTTCCCGTTAAAATCATAAGTGAAACAACAATAAGTATTACTATTGTAATATTGCAAAGTGGTGCGCCTAAAAAATATGTAAGAGGATAACCTAAAATACCGCCCAAAATACCTCCACCAAAATTAGCACTGTCGAAAGTAAAACTCTCGCCTAAATATTTGAAAAATCCTGCATTTTGAATCGGGTGACCGAAAGTTTCAAAAGCAGTGTCAACAAATACAGCCAAAAGCAAGGCGAAAACGCAAGTCGCTTTGCTGAGTTTGTTTTTTTCGGTCGCAATAACTATTGCAATATAGCCTAAAACAAACGGAAAAATGTAAGAGCAAAATCCCACTACTCCAAAAATGATTTTTTTAATCCAAATCCCTGCTGAGCCTAAACTGCCCGAGGGAATAAAAACAATTGCCAAAATAAATACCGCAACAGCCATTAAAACTATTGCTTTTATCTGTTTTGAGTGATTTTGTTTGCTTTTAGTCGGTTTCTGTGTTTTCTTTTTGGTTGATTTCTTGTTCGCCAAAATCTTTCTCCTTCTTTTCTATTAAATGGTTTAAATATTTTATAGCGTCACTTAAATTTCCAATTTCATCAATTAATCCGCTATTTACCGCTTCTTCACCGTTTAAAACTGTGCCTATGTCGGTTGCAAGTTCAGCGGTGTTATGAAGCATTTTACGAAAATCCGTTTCGGTAACGCTTGAATTATCGGTAACAAATTTTACAATTCTGTCTTGCATTCGCTCAAAATAAGAATAAGTTTGTGGAACGCCTACAACAAGTCCGCTCATTCTGACAGGGTGAACAGTCATAGTCGCACTCGGCACAATAAAAGAGCGGTCAGCGCAAACCGCTAACGGCACACCGATAGAGTGACCACCTCCGAGAACTAATGAAACAACAGGTTTTTCCATTCCTGCAATTAATTCTGCAATTGCAAGCCCCGCTTCAACATCACCGCCGACGGTGTTTAGAACTACCAGCAGACCTTTAACATTCTCAGATTCTTCAACCGCAACCAGCAGAGGAATAACATGCTCATATTTTGTGGTTTTGTTTGAAGAAGGCAAAATATAATGTCCTTCAATCTGCCCAATAATGCTCAGACAATGAATAGGCAGTTTTGAGCCTACCGTAACCGAGCCGAATTCACAAATATCATCTTTTTTCTGTTCATCAGTTTCTTCGCTTTTTTCGGTTTCATTTGGGTTTTGTAAAAAGTTATTATTCATAGTAATTCTCCTTAATTTTTTATTATTTTTTCAAAAAATTAAAAAGATATACCATATCATAATAAATTATATCACAAACTATTAAAAATTTCCATATAAAAAACTATTTTTTTGTTGTAAAATATATTTAGTTTTGTTATAATCATATTATAAGATAAAAATGGGGTAAAAATATGAGTAAAATAATTATAACATCTGATTCTACAAGCGATTTATCGCCGGAACTTATTGAAAAATACGATATTAAAATATTACCGCTTAATATTGTTTCGGATACCGATTCAAAAAAAGACGGTATTGAGATTAACGCTTTTGAAGTTTTTGATTATCAGCGAAAAACAGGAAAACTGCTTAAAACTGCTGCGGCGAATGTTGCCGAGTGGGGAGATTTTTTCGGCAGTTTTGATGATGCCGAGGGAATTGTTAATTTCACAATCAGCAGCGATATGAGTTCAACATTTGCAAATTCAAAAATCGCCTCCGAATCTTTTGAAAATGTTTATACAATTGATTCAAGAAATCTTTCAACAGGAATAGGTCTTTTGATTTTGACTGCCTGCGACCTTCGTGATCAAGGACTTTCGGCAAAAGAGATATACGAAAGAATTGAGGCTTTAAAACCTTATGTTCGCTCATCTTTTATTATTGATACTTTGGAGTTTTTGTATAAAGGCGGTCGATGTTCCGCACTTGCGGCTTTCGGTGCAAATCTTTTAAAATTAAAACCTTGTATTGAGGTTGCAAACGGCAAAATGGGAGTTGCAAAAAAATACCGAGGACCTATTACCGAGGTTATTAAAAAATATGTTAAAGATAAATTAGAGGGTATTGATAAAATTAGGCTAGAAAAGGTGTTTATCACTCATACAATGGAACCTGAAAATCACTTTGTTGTTGATGAGATTATTGAGTACATAAAAGATAATTATGATTTTAAGAATATTTACGAAACCACAGCAGGTTGCACCGTTTCTGTCCATTGCGGACCGAATACACTCGGCATTTTGTTTATAGAAAAAACCGAATAAATGTAAGAATAAATAAAGAATAAACCCGACGTGTTTTAAGCGTCGGGTTTTAATGTGTTTAAGTGTTAAATTATAAATTTTGTATTTTACTAATCAACTTTGCCTTGCTTTTTGGCTTCCTCAATAACTTTTTCGGCAACATTCTGTGGTGCTTCCTCGTATCTTTCAAATTCGAGTGTAAACGAGCCTCTTCCGCCTGTTACCGAACGCAACATTGTCGAAAAATCAGCGGTTTCTGCTATCGGCACTTCGGCAACAACTTCCTGCTCTTTATCTTCAAGAGGATTCATACCAAGAATTCTGCCTCTGCGTTTGTTAATATCACCGATAATATCGCCCATATAATCATCGGGAACGATTGCTTTTAATGTGCCGACGGGTTCAAGCAAAACAGGGTTTGCCTGTGAAAGACCTGATTTGTAGGCAATTGAAGCGGCAGTTTTAAATGCCATTTCGGAAGAGTCAACAGGGTGATAAGAGCCGTCAACCAAAGTCGCTTTAAGACCTACAACGGGGTAGCCTGCCAAAACACCTTTTTTAATTGAATCCTGCAAGCCTTTTTCAACAGCAGGGAAATAGTTTTTAGGAACTGCACCGCCAAAAATTTTTTCTTCAAATACAAGTCCTTCGCTGTCGGTAGGTTCAAACTCAATCCAAACATCGCCGAACTGACCGTGACCGCCCGACTGCTTTTTATGTCTGCCTTGAACTTTAACTTTTTTCTTAATTGTTTCTCTGTAAGCAACTTTCGGCGAGGTTAAAACAACATCAACACCGAATTTTGATTTAAGAACAGAAACAACAACATCAAGACTTTGTTCGCCGAGTCCCGATATAATCTGCTCGTGAGTTTCTTTGTTCTGATAAAACTCAATCGACGGATTCTCATCGCAAATTCTGACCATAGCCTGTGCGATTTTATCTTCATCACCCTTTTTAACAGGCGAAATTGCCATTGAAATTGAGGCTTTCGGAAAATCAACCGATGAAAGAGTAACTGCCTTTTTCAGGTCGCAGAGCGTATCGCCTGATTTAGCAAAAGAAAGTTTTGCAACTGCACCTATATCGCCCGCAATAATTCTGTCGGTATCAATTTGCTTTGCACCGTTTACAAACATTAACTTACCTATTTTTTCTGTTTCGCCTGTTCGAGGATTTAGCACAGTGTCGCCCGATTTTAAAACGCCCGAAATTACTTTAAAATACGACATTTTGCCGATAAACGGGTCAGCAACGGTTTTGAAAACAGATGCAGCGAGAGGTGCATTTTTATCACAAGGAACATCTACAACCTCACCCTCGCTGTTAACGCCTGTTTCACCGCCAACTTCGGTAGCGGAAGGCAGGATTTTAACCAAAGCATTGAGCAAAAGGTTAATTCCCTCAAGCGTTTGAGCGGCACCGCAGTAAACAGGAGTAATTTCACCTGTTTTAACGCCTTCTTTAAGTCCTGCAAAAAGTTCATCTTCGGTAAACTGCTCGCCCGAAAAATACTTATCCATCATCTCTTCGTTAAGTGAGGCAACCGATTCGCAAAGCAGACCGTACATTTTTTCGTATCTGTCGCGAGCGGCTTCGGGCATATCAATTTCAATAGGTTTGCCGTCTTCATATCTCCAGGTTCTGCCTGTTACAACATTTATGTAGCACTCAACCTTGCGGTCAGAAGCATAAGGAATAATTACAGGCATAACTTTACTGCCGTAAACTACACGCAAATTTGCAATAACATCTTTACAGTTAGCGTGTTCTGAATTTGCCTTTGTAACAAAAAATATTTTATGAAGCCCGTATTTTGAGCAGGCTTTATACGCTTTTTGCGAGCCAACATTCAATCCCGATTTTGCCGAGAGAACTATAATTGCATTTTTTGCAGCTCTCATAGCCTCTGCCGAACCGTTTGCAAAGTCAAAAAGACCCGGTGCGTCGATAAGGTTTATTTTTGTATCACGCCATTCGAGAGAGGAAACCGCAGAAAAAACAGAAACTTTTCTTTTCTTTTCTTCGGCGTCAAAATCCATTATAGTGGTACCGTCGGCAACTTTACCGTGTCTGTCTGTCGCGCCTGCTGCAAAAAGCATAGCCTCTGCAAGCGATGTTTTACCGCACGAGCCGTGACCCAACAGGGCGACATTCTTAATGTCTTTGGTATCATATTCTTTCATTATAAAAACACTCCTTTGTGTGATTGTTATTACTATTTTATCACTATTAAGAAATAAAATCAAGTGCAAATTGCGAATTACAATAAAAAATTGTGCAACAATTTTGTTGAATTTGCACAAAAATATGAAAAACACAATTAATGATTGACCTATAATAAAAAAGAATATATAATTTATAATATATATTATAATATGTTTAAGAGGATAGTCTATGAGAGTTTCAACAAGAAGCATTAATCAAAAAATCAAGAGTGATACTAATAATTTTATAGCAAAAAGCGACCGTTTTTTTTATAAAAGCATAAAAGAAACAGCAAACGTTATTAAGGCAGACAGCCAAAATTCGCCTATAATTTTGCTTTCGGGACCTTCCGGGTCGGGCAAAACCACTACTGCGATGACTCTTGAAAAAGTGCTTGATAAATCAGGCTATGAAACACATACTGTTTCGATGGATAATTATTTTATACCACTGAGTGCTGATGATAAGATAAAAGTGGAGAAAGGTGAGTTAGACCTTGAATCGCCTACAAGAGTTGATACAGATTTGCTTAATTCACAGTTGCAGGATATGCTTGAAAATAAGCCTGTTGAATTACCCAAATTCAATTTTAAAAAGAACACAAGAGAAAAATCCGGTATAGTTATTGAACGCAAACCTAACGAATTAATTCTGCTTGAAGGTATTCATGCGCTGAATCCCGATGTGGTTCGAATTGACGACGATTCAACTTTTACTATATATGTAAGCGTAAGAACGAGAGTTAGAAGTAACGATTGCCTTTTGCACCCGTCTCTTATTCGGCTGCTTCGAAGAAT
Organism: Oscillospiraceae bacterium; assembly: GCA_902773485.1. Classification (GTDB taxonomy): domain Bacteria; phylum Bacillota; class Clostridia; order Oscillospirales; family Acutalibacteraceae; genus RUG11462. Next base: position 1,375 of record CACYEQ010000027.1, on the reverse strand, counting down.
GTTAAGAGATAAGAATTTTCGCTCACGTGATATTAAGAACACGCTTGAAATGTTTGACAGCGTGCAACAAGGCGAACAAAAATATATTACTCCTTATAAATACAGGGCGGATTTTGATATTGATACTTTTTTTGCTTATGAGTTATCGGTATACAAAAGGTTTTTGTATGAAGATTTAAAAAGGCTTTCGGGTGATAGGCGTATTGATGATATTTTAAGTATTCTTTGCGAAATAGAAACGATTGGTAAAGAGAAAATAGATAAGAATGCACTAATAAGAGAATTTATAGGAGACAGCGGATTTAAGTATTAAGAAGTGAAATATATAGTAATTTTTATCTGCAAAAAGAAATCAGTTATGATAGTGTAAATTATTTTAGGGTTATTACGTAAATGTAAATAATAACGATACCTACGATTTGTAGTAAGGTATTCTTGAAACTCCAAAAAACAAATAAAAAAGCATTTTATTAAGCCGATAAAAAATGACATAATTCGCAATTCTCACTTTGGTAGATTTGTTTTTTAGGTCGGTAGATTTAATAATACAAGATTTTTTAATCATTATAAAACTTTAAAACTCCCGATAAATAGAGCGCTTAACACCAACTCTACTGAAAGTAGAGTTGGTGTTTTGTTTGTAGAGAACGCAGTTTTATTGTAGAAAATGGCATTGACAAGAGTAGGTTGAACAAAACGGTTAAATATGATAAAATTTTATAAGTTGAGTACTATGTCTATAAATTTACAGAAAGAGAGATATTTATTATGATAAGTTTATTTACCGACTCGGCTGCAAATTTGCCCAAAGAAATAATACAAAAATATAATATCAATGTAGTTTCATTTTCATATTCTGTAAATGGAAGCGAAGAAGACGAACTTGCGGTAAATTTTGACGGAAAACTGTTTTATGACGCTATGCGAAACGGCGCACAAATAAAAACTTCAATGGTAAATATTACAAAATTTTTCGAAGCATTCGAAAAAGAACTGCTTAAAGGAAAAGATATACTATATATTGGTTTGTCAGGTGGAGTAAGCGGAACATCAAATGCGGCAAAAATCGCCGCAGAAGAATTGAAAGTGAAATACCCTGACAGAAAAATCTGTGCGATTGATTCGTTGGGTGCTTCGCTCGGCGAGGGTTTGCTTGTTATAAAAGCTGCTAAGAACATTAAAAAGGGAATTGAATTTGATAAAATTATCAAAAAAATATATGACGCTATTCCGCTTTTGTGCCAATGCTTTACCGTTGATGACCTGAAATATTTAAAAAGCACAGGCAGAGTTTCGGGGGCAGCAGCATTCGTAGGCGGTTTACTTGGAATTAAACCCTTGCTAATTGGCAACGAATATGGTAAAATAGTTGTGT
>CACYEQ010000026.1 GCA_902773485.1 Oscillospiraceae bacterium | reverse complement strand
TTAAAGCACCGGTAATAAGCAAAGCAACATTGACAGGCAAAACTGCTGCAAAAGTTACTTGGAAAGCATCAAGCGGAGCAACTTCTTACACAGTTTACCGTTCAACAAAGGTCGGTAGCGGTTACAAAGCAATAAAATCCAGCGTTAAAACTCTTAACTATACCGATAAAACTGTTAAAAAAGGCACCACATACTATTATAAAGTTATGGCTGTAAAAGGCAGTGCTAAAAGTGCACTTTCAGGCTATAAATCAGTAAAACTTATTAATTATTCAGGTAAACCTACTCTTACTTTAAAAGTCGCTTCAAAGGCGTTAACAGTAAAAGTTAAAACGAAAGTTAAAAATGCTGTTTCTTATCAAATTTACTATTCAACAAACAGTAAATTTAAATCTAAGAAAACTGCAACTGTAAAAACAAGCAAAAAATTATCAAGCCTTAAAAAATCTACAAAATATTATGTAAAAGCCCGAGCTGTAACAAAGATTAACGGTAAAAAGTATTACAGTAAATGGAGCAAAGTAGTTAGTAAAAAAACTAAATAAAAATTTTATTAATGGAGTATTTAAATAAAAAAATCCCGCTTAAATAATTTTTAAGCGGGATTTTTGTGTTTTCTATTTAATTGTACACCCTTTATAGTACCAATTTAGAATCCTTTTATAATTGCTACCTTTATTAGCCATATAATATGCGCCGTATTGACTCATTCCAACACCGTGACCAAATCCTCTTACAGTAAAAGTAAACTTATTATCTTCATATTTTAAATCAAAATTTGCACTTTTCAAATTAAATGTCTCTCTGATTATTTGCCCCGAAAGACTTTTTGAACCGATAACTATTTTTTTAACTGTTCCTGCCGAAGTTGTTGTAGTTTTGCCGATAAACGCTTTCTTTTTAGGCAAACTGCCGACTATTTTTTTCAATTTTTTCTCAAACTCGTTTTTCGAAACAACAACTTTGCTTAAATAATTGGGATTAAGCATATCTGAAATACTGTCTACCGATTTTAAATACGGATAATTCCCGCCCCAAATATCGCTTGCATTTTCTGTTTTTCCGCCCGATGTATCATGGTAAACCGCCATAATAGGCTTGTTATTATAATAAATGACCTCATTCTTAACCTGATTTACCGCTGATTCTATTTTATTTTCAAGCTTTTCCAACTCATCACCGTATTTTTCAAGCCTTTTTTCAGGTGTGTAATACCCTTGGTCTGTCAAATATGAATCGGTAATATCATATTTTTTGCCATTATTTTTTGCTTTTCGGTATAAAAGCAATGTGTGTGCCGCAACAGCCTGTGCTTTTAAAGCTTCCGGCGGATAACTTTCGTCCATTTCACAAGACAAAACCCCTAACAGATATTCCGAAAGTCCAACTTTTTCTATTTGCTTTTTATCAGTTATGTAAACTAAAAAACTTTCTTCTTTATCTTTGTTTGCGAAAATCTCTGATTTCTCTGTATTTTGAGTTATTGTTGCCTTTACTGTGCTGTTTACAGCTTTTATCGGCTCTTTTTTTACAGCAATAATCGGTACTGTTGCCATAGCAAGAAGAATAACCGAAAACATTGCTATATATAATTTCTTCAAATCTTTATTTCCTCCTTGACTTTTTTGTAAAAATATTATAAAATAAGACATATATATCTGAATATATATACTTGTCTCAATAGATATTATGCAAATACACAAAAAATTATTATAAAGGTGAATTGGATGAAGAATAAATTAATTGTATTACTTAGTTCGCTGTTTTTTGGAATAGTTCTCGGAATATGGCGATTGTATTTGCTTGGTAAGTTTGTTGATTCCGAAAATGGCTTTTTTATTAGAGAATACAGAATTCAAGGACTGTTAATTGCAGTCATTATTCTTGTTTTGATTTTGTTTTATTTCATTCTTTCAAGAAAAACAAAAGAATACCCTATCTCTCCGAGAAAAGGCTCTAAAACAATATCGGTTTTTGGTTTTCTTTTAGGTATTGTTTGCTTAATTGTTATTATCGATAAGTTTAAAAAAATAAAGATTAGCTCCGTTGACTTGCTCTTATTGTTTTTACTTTTTTTTGCAACGATTTACTTCATTTTACTTTCGCTTTCGCAATTAAGAATTTTTAAAATAAGTTCAAAGTATGCAATTATCCCTTTATTCTATTTCGTTGCAGAATTAGCGTCTTGCTTTTTAAAATCTTTTGGAATTGTAGGCTCTCAACAAACATATTTAGAAATTTTATGCTATGTGCTTTTTGTGTTATATTTTCTTGTATTTTCAAGATACCTTGCAAAATCAAAATTCAAAAAAGTGCGCAAACATTTTTTATGGTTGTCTTTGAGTGCTTCAACAGTATCAATTGCCTACGGTTTATCCGACCTGCTTTGTTTTGTACTTTATCCCGATTTCGCTTCTGCAAGAGGATTAAATGTATTTGACACTTCATTAGTATTGTTCCTTGGAATATACATATTTGCATTTGCCTGTGCTTCTTTTTTAAAAAAGAAAGTTTATAGGAAATATACCGACGGCAGTTATGAAAATCCAAAAATAAGTGAAAAAGATAAATTGGTATGGGATTCTTTAAAAAACGAAAAAAAATAGAACACCCCGAAGTTTTATCAAGAATAAACCAAAGGGCTATAAAATATGTTGCAACCCGAAATGAAGACGGAACTGAATATGTTCTGGGTCATTCGGGTTCAATTA
>CACYEQ010000025.1 GCA_902773485.1 Oscillospiraceae bacterium | reverse complement strand
GGCGGAGAGGATGGGATTCGAACCCATGTGCCTTTTGGGCAAACGGTTTTCAAGACCGCCTCGTTATGACCACTTCGATACCTCTCCGAATTTAAGTGCCTAAATATTTTAACATAATTGATTTTGTTTGTCAACTGTTTTTTGAAAAAATATCACATTGTTTTTAAAATTATAATATATTTAATTCCTTAATGTAATTTAGCACCAAAACGGCAAATAATACTATCTAAATATATGCTTTAATAAAAATGTTGCGTTTTTTTATCGTTTGTGATAAAATAATTCTAATAAATTAATAAGGAAAATTTTTATGGAAAATATTCAAAAATATTTGATTTCAGCTCAGTTTCTAACAAGCGTAGTAATAGTTGCTATATGCATTTTATTATGGGTTTTAATTAGAAGGCTTGCGAAAAAAATAATTAAAAGACGCAAGATAAGCGGCAAAAACGCAACAAGTACAAAAACAGTTTTTTCGATTATAAAATATCTTATAACGCTGTTTGCGTTGCTTACCGTTTTGCAGGTGAACGGGATTAATGTTTCTTCGCTGATAACGGGACTGGGTGTTGTCGGTATTGTTGTAGGTTTTGCCTTGCAGGATATTTTAAAAGACTTTATTATGGGCACAAATATATTATGGGATAATTTTTTCTCCGTCGGCGATGTTGTTAAGTATAATGATATTGAGGGAAAAGTAATTTCATTTAACCTTAAAGTTACTAAAATTTCTGATATAAAAACAGGCAATATTTTCACTGTTTGCAATCGCAACATTTCTGAGATTGAAAAACTTTCCGATTGGGTTGTTATCAATATTCCGGTTGGTTACCACGAAGATAAAGCAGAAGTAACAAAAGTTATAAAGCAAATATGTAAGCAAATAGAAACTTCTAGTGATGTAAATTCATGTGAATATAAAGGTGTAAACGAGTTGTCTCAAAACGCAATTTATTATATGATAAATGTGCATTGCAAACCCGAAATAAGATATGCAGTAAAGCGACAGGCTTTGGGCGTTATTCAAGATGCTTTTTATAAAAATAATATAACTGTTCCGTATAATCAATTAGATGTTCATATACATAAATAAAAGGAGTAAGAATTATGTTGGTTCACCAGATGCAGGAAAAAATAATGGAGTTAAAGAAGCAAAAAGATTTTTGCATTTTGGCTCATTCTTATGTTGCGAGAGAGATTATTGAAATTGCTGATATTACGGGCGATTCTTTTGCGCTCGCAAAAGATGCTGTAAAAATGCCGCAGAAAAATATTATTATGTGCGGTGTTAGATTTATGGCGGAAACCGCAAAAATTCTTTCTCCCGAAAAAACGGTTTATCTTGCAAATCCTATTGCGGGTTGCCCTATGGCTGAGCAGATGGATGCCCAAATGCTTGCGCAACTTAAAGAAATGTACCCTGATTATACTGTTGTCGCATACATCAACACAACTGCCGAACTTAAAACACTTTGTGATGTTTGCGTAACATCTTCTTCGGCGGTTAAAATTATTAAAAAGATTGATAATGATAAAATTTTGTTTATTCCCGACTGTAATTTGGGCGATTACATTTCAAAAACTTTGCCCGAAAAAACATTAAAACTTGTTCACGGCGGTTGCCCTACTCACGCAAGGGTTAGTGCTTCCGAAGCGAAGAGGGCAAAAGAGCAACACCCGAACGCATTATTGCTCGTTCACCCGGAATGTTTGCCCGGCGTTGTAGAACAGGCAGATTATGTCGGCTCGACTTCGGGAATTATGGATTACGCTATTAATTCAGATGCAAAAGAGTTTATTATCGGCACCGAAACTTCAATTGAGGAGCACTTGAAATATCTTTGTCCCGATAAAAAATTCTACGCAATGTCAAAAGATTTGGTTTGCCATAATATGAAAGCAATTTCTTTACCCGATGTTTATAACTGTCTTTTAGGAAAGGGCGGAGAAGAAATTAAAATGAGCGATGAATTTATCGAAAGCGCTCGGAAACCGATTGATGAAATGATAAGGTTAGGTTAAAAATGGAGAAAGCATTGATTGCGATGAGCGGTGGCGTAGATTCGAGCGTTGCTGCTTATCTTTGCGTAAAAGATGGATTAGACTGTATTGGTGCAACTATGAAACTTTACGATAACGACGATATATATATTGATACTGCAAAAACCTGTTGTTCTCTTTCGGATATTGAGGACGCTCGTTCGGTAGCAATGCGTTTAGGTTTTCCTTATTATGTTTTTAATTTTAAGGGCGATTTTGAAGAGTATGTTATTAAAGATTTTGTTGATAAGTATTTAGTGGGCAAAACGCCGAATCCCTGTATTGAGTGCAATCGCAGTTTAAAGTTTAAAAAGATGATGAACAGAGCAAAGGAACTCGGCATTGACTATGTTGTAACAGGGCATTATGTAAGACGCGAGTTTGATGAAAAAACGGGCAGATATTTGCTTAAAAAAGCGGTTGATAATACAAAAGACCAAAGTTATGTTTTGTATTCAATGACGCAGGACGAGTTAAAACACACACTTTTTCCGCTGGGAAATTACACAAAAAAGCAAATTCGAGAGATAGCGAGTGAGCAGGGATTTTTAAATGCGAACAAGCACGACAGTCAAGATATTTGCTTTGTGCCCGACGGCAACTATGCAAAATTTATCGAAAACAGGCTCGGCGAGCCAATGAAAAAAGGCAATTTTGTTGACAAAGACGGAAACATTTTAGGTGAACATAAAGGCATTATTCATTATACAATAGGTCAGCGTAAAGGACTTGGAATTGCACTCGGAAAACCTGTTTTCGTAAACGATATTCGGGTCGATACAAACGAGGTTGTTTTGGGTGATGAAAGTGATTTATACAAAAAAGGGCTTGTTGCCGATAATATAAATTTAATTTCGGTCAATAAAATAGATAAGCCTATACATATAGCGGCGAAAATTCGTTACAGCAAAGCAGAGCAACCTGCAACTGTTATGCAAAAAGACGATAAACTTTATGTTGAGTTTGATGAGCCGCAGCGTGCAATTACAAAAGGTCAGGCGGTAGTTTTATATGACGGCGATACGGTAGTCGGCGGCGGAACTATAGTTGAAATTAACAATGGGTTAATTAAATAAAAAACACAGACAGAAAAGTTCTCTGTCTGTGTTTTTTATTTTGCCCCTTAACGGTTCGGGGGCTGTATGGTATCCCTTATAAATATATGAGTAGTTCTGCTGAAATATTAATCGTTTTTTTCATCAAGTTCAAGTTCTTTTATCGGGTTTACCTTTGCACCGTCTTTTTCAACTTCAAAATGCAAATGCGGTTTTTCACTGATTTCACTCGGCACTTCGCCGACAACACCTATTTTCTTGCCGATTTCAACAATATCGCCTTTGTTTACTACTATATTGCTCAAACCGCAGTAGTAGCAAACGATACCGTTGCCGTGGTCGATTGCCACCGTATCGCCTAAGGAGTCATCTTTATAAACTTTTTTAACCTTGCCTTTACCTGACGAAAAAACTTCGGTACCGACTTTTGCCGAAATATCAATGCCTAAATGCAATCTCCAATCGCCGAATGTTTCGGAGTATTGCATTTTTTCTTTATCAAATTTTTTGGT
>CACYEQ010000024.1 GCA_902773485.1 Oscillospiraceae bacterium | reverse complement strand
TGACCGTAAGGGTCGGGAACAGGTTGAGAGAATAGTTTTATTTTATTCTTATCAATACCGATCTGCAAAAGAGTATAATAGTGATTCTCGGTCATGGGAATTATATAATCCGCATCATCAACAATTTCTTTTGTAAGTTGTTTTGCTTTGTGAAAAGATATATCGATTCCCATATTATTCATAGCAATAATTGCATTTTTACTGGCAGGCGAGTTTTCTTGTGCAAAAATGCCTGCACTCAAAAATTCGTGCCTAGGAAACAACGATTTTGCGATACCCTCTGCCATCGGACTTCGACAGGTATTCCCTGTGCATACAAATAAAATCTTCATATTTTTCACTTCGTTTCATACCAAGTCTTTGCAAATTTTACATCAACAAGCATAGGCACTTTCATTTTTACCGCATTTTCCATTTCTTCTTTAAGTAAAATAGCAACTTTTTCGGCTATGTCTTCTTTTGCCTCGATAATAAGTTCATCGTGTACCTGCATAATCAGTTTTGCATCAAGATTTTCTTTCAACAATCTTTGATTAACTTTATTCATAGCAATTTTAATTATATCTGCGGCTGTGCCTTGAATAGGCATATTTTTAGCAACTCGCTCGCCAAATGCTCTTATATTGTGATTTGATGCTGTAAGTTCAGGCAAATATCTTCTTCTGCCAAATAGAGTGGAAACATATCCGTCCCTCTTTGCTTTTTCAACACATTCGTTTAAATATTTATTTACTCCGCTGTAAGTAGAAAGATAATTTTCAATATACCTTTTTGCCTCAGCAACGCTTACATGAATATCTTTTGAAAGCGAAAATGCGCCGATACCGTAAACAATTCCGAAGTTAACTGCTTTTGCACGAGAGCGAATTTCAGGCGTCATCAATTCGATCGGTACATTAAATACCTGCGATGCAGTGATTGTATGAATGTCGGCACCGCCTTCAAACGCTTCAATCATCTTTTTATCGTTTGCAACTGACGCTAAAACACGCAATTCAATTTGTGAATAGTCGGCGTCAACAAGCAAGTAACCGTCTTTTGCCTTAAAAAATTTACGCATTTCTCTGCCAAGTTCGGTTCTAACGGGAATATTTTGCAAATTTGGTTCGGAAGAACTTATTCTGCCCGTTCGTGTTTCAACTTGATTGAGCGTAGAATGTATGCGATTATCATTTTCATCAATACATTTTAAAAGACCGTCGCAATATGTTGAACGCAATTTTGTAACAGAGCGATATTCAAGCAAATATTCAACCGCTTCTGATTCGTATTTGAGTTTTTCCAGCACCTCTGCACTGGTTGAATAGCCTGTTTTGGTCTTTTTAGAGTGGGGAAGACCTAATTTTTCAAAAAGTGCTTCGCCTAACTGCTTAGGTGAATTTAAGTTAAATTCATAACCTATTATTTGAAAAATCAATTTTTTTAAAAATTCTTCTCTTTGAACTAATTTTTCACCGAATTTTTTAATTCCTTTCGAATCAACTTCAAATCCCTCTTTTTCCATTAAAAATAGGGAATATGACAAAGGAATTTCTACCTCTTTAAGTAAATTTTCCTGCTCGTTTTCTATAATTTCATCTAAGAATTTTTTATATAATGATTCAATTAAACAAAGCTTTTTTGCAATTTCGGCGTTTTGACCTTCAAATTCTTGTACTGCATATTCAACCTCAAATCTTTCAAGAGAAAAATTGTTTCTGTCGGGATTAATTAAATATGCGGCGAGCATAGTGTCAAATGCCACATCGCAAAATCTGTCAATTTGATGAAATAATTGTTTGCAGTTGTGAGTAATAATGTGTTTCACGCTTGTTAAATCGGTATTTTCTGTATAATAATACTCATTATTTGATTTTGCAAAAACAGTATTATTTTCTATTAAAACAATAGAATTATCAGGTATTGTATCAATTTTTTTAAAAATTATTTCCAATTTTTCTTTATTTGTATTCTGCTTAATTTCTGTATTATCAACTTGAATATTTAATCTTTCTAAAATTTTAAACATTTCAAGTTTAATCAAAATTCTTCTAAGTTCTTGTTCGTCTTTTTTTAGATTTTGCGGAATTTCAATCGGAACATCGCAGTTAATAGTACCCAATGCTTTACTCAAAAACGCATTATCTTTATCACTTGCGAGTTTGTTTTTAAGATTTTCTCTTAAATCGGCGGTTTCTAAATTCTCATACAAATTTTCAATATTGCCGAATTGCTGAATTAGCGTTGAGGCAGTTTTTGGCCCTACGCCTTGAACACCGGGAATATTATCGGAAGAATCACCCTGCAAAGCCTTAATTTCAATCATTTGCAACGGTTCAACACCGTATTCTTCTTTAATTCTGCTTATATCATAAATTCTGACTTCCGGTTTTCCTGCTTTTGTTGCTGCTAAATGTACATTTACATTTTCGGAGACTAACTGTAAAGAATCTCTGTCACCTGTAGCAATAACGCAAGAATCACCCTTTTCGTTCGCCTTTTTTGCGATTGTGCCTAAAATATCGTCAGCCTCGTATCCTTCAAGTTCAAGAACACCGCAACCAAACGCTCTTAATAAATCTTTCATTATAGGAATCTGACTGCGAAGTTCTTCGGGCATTGGCTTTCTGCCTGCTTTATATTCAGAGTACATTTTGTGTCTGAATGTCGGGGCTTTTAAATCAAATGCAACCAAAATCATATCAGGATTATTTTCGTCAATCAATTTAAAAAGTATATTTGTAAAACCGTAAATGGCATTGGTAAAAATCCCTTCTATTGTAGAAAGAATTCTTATTCCGTAATATGCTCGGTTAATTATTGAGTTTCCGTCAATCGCCAAAACTTTCATCAAATACCTCCGAATAAAATATATAATCATTTTACCATATTTTCAACTATTCTTCAAGTAAAATAACACCGCTTGAATTTTCAAGCGGTGAAATTTATTAATATGCTTTTTTTCTTTTATTTTTAGGATTGATTTTATTAGTATATATATTATCTTTATTGCCTTTCTTTTCTTTTCTTTCACACCAAAACACATATATAGGTCCTGCAACAAAGAGGGAAGAGAAAGTGCCGCAAATTGTACCGATTGACATCGGAATTGCGAAAGTCAAAATTGAGTCAAGGCCCTTAACTGCAGCAACAATAGCAACAGTAACAATTGCTACAAAGGTTGTTAAAGAAGTAACAGCAGTTCTTTTTAACGATTGAGAAATAGATATATTTGTAAGTTCTCTAATTGATTTTTTGTTACCGTAAATTCCTTTGTTTTCACGAATTCTATCATAAATTACGATTGTATCATTAAGAGAGTAACCGAGAATTGTAAGGAATACAGCAATAAAGTTTGTATCAATTGTAATACCGAAGATAACATCAATAAAGTAAATAAATGAAATATCGTGAATCAATGCGATTAATGCAGATAACGCTGCTTTTACTCCACCGACATTTTTAAATCTAATACCTACATAGATAATTACGAAAATGCTTGCAAGCATTACTGCATATAATGATTTTCCGAAGAACAACGAACCAAAACTAGCACTAACAGTAGTAGAACCTGTTGATTCAATTTTGTTATCTGCAAATTTTGTTTCAACTACGGTTTTAATTTTATCAAGTTGAGCGGTTGTAAGAGAAATGTTACCTATAACATTTGTTTTTACTGCTTTATCACCGGTAGATAAATCCTGACTGCTTACTGCTTCAACTTTTGTTTTTGTATAAGGTTTTTCGGTTTTCGATGAGTATTTTACTTTATTATCAGCAAAACCGCTTTGCAATGCTTTGGTCACTTTATCAATATTATCTTTTGATAAAAGTTTATTACCAATGGCATACACATAAATATAAGCGTTGCCGTCGCTTGTTCCGTTTTCGGTTGTGAATGTGATACCGTCAATTTCAACGCTGTCTAAGGTAGTTTTTACATTAGTAGATTCAAGCGTACCTGTATAAGAATAAACCAATGTTGTTTGACTTCCCGCATCTTTAATTGCTGTTTCGGTTTCTTTAACTAAACTGTTAAAATCAAGATTACCTTCATAGGAATATGAAAGGGTAGAACCGCCTGTAAAATCAATTGAGAGGTTTGCACCTACAAAGATATTAAAGAAAATACCAACAACAATTACAGCAATCGGAATCCAGATTAAATATTTAAATTTACCTATAATATCGTATGTTTTATGCATCTTTTTTACCTCCAAACAACCAAGGCTTTCTTAAAAATTTAAAGGATGAAAGACTCTTAACCATTAATTTTGAAAGTGCAACACCGATTACGAGGTTGAAAATTGCACCTATTAAAAGTGTATAACCGAAAGAATAAATAGAACCGGTGATTGATGAGCCGAACAAATTAATTCCGAACAATGTCATTAACCACGACCATACTGTATCGGTAGGTCCAAAAGCACCCATCAAAACAACTGAAACTATAACAACAGTTACGTTACCGTCAATAATAGCACCAAAACCGCGTTTGAATCCAGAATGAATAGAGCCATCGATTGTTTTACCTTGTAAAAACTCATCTTTAACACGCTCTGCATTAATAACATTTGCGTCAACGCCCATACCAATTGAAAGTATAATACCCGCAATACCCGGAATTGTCAGCGTAAAACTGTCAAATACAGGTAAAAATCCTGAAATAAAAGCAAATATTCCAGCAATTTGGCAAGTAATAGAAAGTGCTGCGACAAAGCCGGGAACTCTGTAAAGCACTATCATAATTACAATAATAATGCAGTAAGCAATAATACCAGCCAAAAGCATAACGCCAAGCGCCGATTGACCGAGAGTAGGCTCAACAACGCTTAATCTTGAATCGTCAGCAGAAAGTGCAAACGGGAGAGAACCTGCATTAATTGTATTTGCAAGATTGTCAGCAGAATCTGCATCGAAATCACCTGTAATTAATGCTACACCGTTTGTAATAGTATCGTTTACGGTAGGCGCAGAAATGCAGTTTTCATCAAGCCAAATAGAAATTTTCGAACCTTTTAATCTTTCTGTTGCTTTTGCAAATTCTGTTTTACCGTGACTTGTAAGTTTCAACTGTACTTTATATTCGCCGTCTTCAACAATTGATGATGCAGAAGAAATATCTTTTGAGCCTTCAAGAATTTGTGTTCCTTTAGAATCACTGCCACCTTCATTAAAGGTAAGCACCGCCATTGCACCAAGTTCTTTTACTGCTGCGGTCGGGTCAAAATCCTCTTCGTCATTTTGCCAAGGAAATCTGACAATGATTCTGTCACTGTTGTTATCAATATTTACTTCATAGTCAGTAATATTTTGATTTGTAAGACGGAGTTTAATTATTTGCTCGGCCTTTTTCATATCAGAAGCGGATGGATTTTTGACGTCTGCTTTAAAAACAGCCTCAACACCGCCCTGAATATCGATACCCCAACGGATATCTTCAACACCTTTAACTACGACATTTTTATTATCACCAAAATAAGTTGCAAAACCTGCAAATGAAAGGTAGGTAAATACAAGTATTAGTATGGCGATAATGAAAAATACCGACTTGCTTGTTCTTTTCATTTAAAGAGTCCTCCAATATTTATATGTTCATCTGTTAAGATAAGATAACAAAATATATTATATATTAAATTGACTAAAAAGTCAATTATAAAAACAATTATTTCTGTAAAATCTTTTCAATTGCAGCAATTTTTGCTGAAACCGAAAAGATTTTAACTGCCTGTTTTAACTCGTCTAACGGCGGAAAACTCGGCGCAATTCTGATGTGCGAGTCTTTTGGGTCATTTCCGTATGGATAAGCGGACCCTGCGGGAGTAGTAACTAACCCGACTTGCTTACAAAGTTCAACTGTTCTTTTTGCGCAACCATCAGGAGCATAAAAACTTATAAAATATCCTCCGTTAGGGTAGGTTATAGTGCCTACACCATACGGTTTTAACTCGTTTTCGTACTCGTCAATAACTGCCTGAAATTTCGGACGCATAATTTCAGCGTGCTTTTTCATGATATCTTTTATGTTTTCGGAATCTTTTAAAAATCTTGCGTGACGAAGCTGATTTACTTTGTCGGGACCAATTGTTTGATACTGCATTCTTTGTTTCATTAAGTCTATATTATGGTCAGATGCGCACAAAGCACTCACGCCTGAACCCGGGTGAGTGATTTTAGAGGTTGACATAAAGTATAGCACCATTTTTTCCGTACCTCTTTTAATGCACTCTTTGTAAAGACATAAAATATCATCTTGTCTGTCTTCATATAAATGATGAACTGCATACGCATTATCATACATAATTCTGAAATCGTTTGCAGCAGGTTTTAGCGAAGCCAATCTTATAATTGTTTCATCAGAATAAGAGTATCCGTCCGGATTTGAATATTTAGGAACACACCAAATACCTTTTATAAGCGGGTCTTTAACTAGCTCTTCAACCATATCCATATCCGGACCGTTTTCTGTCATAGGAACGGGAATATTTTCAATTCCAAAATATTCAGTTATTGCAAAATGTCTGTCATAACCGGGGCAAGGACATAAAAATTTAACTTTGCCTTGTAAAAGCCAAGGCTTTTCGCCGTCAAGTCCGCGGGATACGGCTTGTGCAATTATATCAAACATCATATGTAGAGAAGAGTTTTCACCAATAATGACATCTTCAATAGGGCATCCGAAAAGGTCGGCAAAAATTTTTTTCATTTCGTAAATACCCACTAATCCGCCGTAGTTTCTACATTCTGTTCCGTCTTCGGTAAAAGCATTTTCAGCGGTTACTAAACCAAGCAGTTCATTTGAAATATCAAGTTGCTCTTTACTCGGCTTTCCTCTCGACATATCAAGCTTTAAATTTAACGATTTGTAGTTATCATACTTTTTCAAAAGTTGTTCTTTTTCATTTAAAAGTTGTTCTTTTGACATTTCTGAATATAACATATTTTCACCTCTAAAATTAGTTTAACAATACAATAATAATACAAAAGTAATGTTTTTTCAACTAAAAATCAATTTTTTTATAAAAATTCTTTTAAAACCATTGACAAAACACAAAAATTTTTTTATAATTGCATTATATTTTAAATATTGATGCTATATAAAACCTAATTTGTTTAAAAGCATTTTCAGAGAGAGTGTGTCAGGTGAAAACACTTAAATGCATAAACAAAAAGCCAGTTTTATCTGCACTTTAATGTTGAATTTTTGCGTTTGACCTACGTTATAGGGTTTCGAGAGGCACAAAACGAGTGCAATTCGGGTGGTACCACGGAAACTTTTTCGCCCCGAGTTGGCTTTTTTAGGTGCTTTTATTTTTTGTAAAGGAGTTTTTTAAATGCAATGGACAGGACTAAATGAATTGAGGGAAAAATATTTAAGTTTTTTTGAAAGCAAAGGTCATTTAAGGCTTAAAAGCTTTCCGCTGATACCAAAAGATGATAAAAGTTTGCTTTTGATTAATTCGGGTATGGCGCCTATGAAAAAGTATTTCACGGGCGAGGTTACCCCTCCGAGAAAG
>CACYEQ010000023.1 GCA_902773485.1 Oscillospiraceae bacterium | reverse complement strand
TTTTTAAAAAATTATAACGGCATAAAATGTGTTGTTTGTTATAAAGAAAATTTAATTGATAAATTGCCTTTTAATAAATTTGATATTAAGGTAGATTTATTGGTTATGGATTAAAGTATAGGAGTATAAAATGATCGATAATAATGAAATTTTAAAAGAAAATGAGAACAATGATGATTTTGATTCACAAACAAAAGTTTTTGATAAAAATATTGAAGAAATAATTGACGGCAAAGATGATGTTTTTGAAGATTTGTACAGCAACAGTTCTGTTAAAACGGAAGATAAATTTACAGAGGAAGAACAACAATTGAGCAAAAAGAAATCTAAAAACAAAAAAGTCAAAAAAAGATTGCCTATCGGCATAAGAATACTGATAATTTTACTTGTTTCATTTTTCTTGGCTGCGTGTATTATTTTTACGGCAATTGAAATAGAAGGAATTACTTTTGATAAGCCTATAACCGCTGAAATTGTTTTGGAGCAAGGCTCAACATCGGAAGATATAGCCGAAACGCTGAAAGAGAATAAAATTATTAATTCAAGTATTCTTTTTAGATTATATGTCAAAATTAAAGGTGCAAACGGTTTTAAATTCGGTGTTCACGAAGTAAAGAGCAATCAGAGTTACAGTTCGCTTATTGAAACTCTGTCGCAAAATGCCGACCCTGCTAACACAGTTAAAGTGACTGTGCCCGAGGGATTATCAGTTAAACAAATTGCTAAATTAATGCAAAAAAATAAGATTTGTTCAGAAAAAGAGTTTATTAAAGCAGTAAAATACAAAGATTATGATTTCGATTTTGTTAAAGAAATCCCTGTTGGTAAATGCTATTATAAATTAGAGGGATACCTTTTCCCAGCTACTTACAGCTTATTTGTTAATCCTGATAAAAGCAAAGGTGCAGATAATGCATATAAAGCAGTAAACAAAATGCTTCAAAGAATGGAACAAGAATTAACTGATGATGTTGTAAATACAGCAACTAAAAAAGGTTACTCAATTCACGAAATTCTTACTATGGCTTCGATTGTTGAGGCTGAGGCAAGCGGTCATTCCGATGAAATGAAAAATGTTGCGCAAGTGTTTTATAACAGACTTCGTTGGACAGACCAGCCGGCAAGACTAGGCTCAACACCTACTGCAAATTATCCTGATTCAAGGTATAATACTAATAAAAACGAGGGCTTACCTCCCGGACCAATTTGCAGTCCGTCATCTGATGCTATTAAAGCGGCGATAAATCCTAATACTTCACTTAAAGCAGATTATTTCGTTACTGACAGAAATATGAAATTTTATTATACAAATTCACTTTCAGAGCATAATGCTTTGATTGAAAAATTACAATCGGAGGGACTTTGGAATTAATACTAATTATGTAAAAAGAATACCGCCGATTGAGGTTTTATCTCCCGCAGGCGACTTGGTAAGATTAAAAGCAGCAGTTGATTTCGGTGCAAACGCAGTATATTTTGCAGGCAAAGAGTTTGGTATGAGATCTGCACCGGGAAATTTTACTTTTGACGAGTTAAGGCAAGGAATTGATTATGCTCATAAAAACGACTGTCGAGCATATATTACATTAAATACATTGCCGAGAAACAATGAAATTGCAGTACTCGATGATTTTATAAAGCAAGTGGCACAGTTTAATCCCGACGCTTTTATAATAACCGATTTATCTGCAATTGAAAAAGTCAAGAAGTATGCTCCGAAAGCAGAAGTTCATATTTCGGTTCAAACGGGCATAGTAAATTATGAAACTGCAAATTTTTATTACAATTTAGGTGCGAAAAGAATTGTTGTTGCAAGAGAACTTTTACTTGAAGAGATTGCTGAAATAAGAGCAAAGACGCCTGACGATTTGGAAATTGAGGCATTTGTTCACGGTGCAATATGTATGTCGGTTTCAGGTAGATGTTTACTTTCAAACTATATGACCGGAAGAGATTCAAATCATGGAGATTGCGCTCAACCGTGCCGTTGGAATTACAGACTGGTTGAAGAAAAGCGTCCAGGCGAGTATATGCCGATTTACGAAGATGAGCAGGGAACATATATATTAAATGCAAAAGATATGTGTTTGATTGAACACATTCCGCAATTGTATAACGCAGGAATTACAAGTTTTAAAATCGAAGGCAGAGCAAAAACAGAATATTATACAGCTGCTGTAACAAATGCCTATGTAAAAGCGGTTGAGGCATTTATAAAATCAGGTTTCAGTAATGAATTTAAAGTACCTGAAAAAATTTTGGAAGAAGTTTATAAAATTTCTCACAGAGATTATTCCTGCGGTTTTTATTTCGGTAAGCCGAATGAAACCGAGGGTCAAGTTTATGATAATGCAGGCTATATAAGGGATTATGAGTTAATTGCAATTGTTGATGATTATAAAGACGGTCTTGCGACTGTTATGCAAAGAAATAAGTTTTACCCCGGCACTTATGATGTTTTGGAACCAAAAAGGGGAAGTTTTGAAATTACTGTTGATAAACTTTTTGATAAAGATATGAATGAATTGGAATCTGCAAAATACGCCGCAGATGTTGTTAAATTTTATTCGGTGCCTTTAAAAAAAGGCTCGTTTATCAGAATAAAAAAATAATTTTCAACTACAAGTGAGGAAAAACAATGGCAAAAAACAATGAAAATAACTATTTTGATGAGTCTGATTTACAAAATAAAAATCAAAAAAGAAGAAATCGTTCTGTTTCTAAAAGAAGCGGTAACAGGAGAAATGTTGAAATAAATAACGGATTTGAAATTCCGCTGAATGATGATTTCTTGATTGTTGATAAGGAAGATAATCAGCAATTTAATCAAAAT
>CACYEQ010000022.1 GCA_902773485.1 Oscillospiraceae bacterium | reverse complement strand
TATAAAAAAGCATATAAGCGATTTACAATTAAATCTTTTTCTGGGCAGGACGATTACGGCTCAATGCGTGAAGTTTTGGAGAGAAGGTTTTTAGAATATGAGAAGCACAAAGGTGAAGAGGGATTCGGAACGTTGCCCGATTTAATATTGCTTGACGGCGGCAAGGGGCAGTTAAAAGCAGTTTTGCCAATAGTTGAAAAATATGGATTTTGCAATAAAACTTTTGGTATGGTGAAAGATAATCATCATAAAACAAGGGCAATTGTCGGCAAAAACGGCGAAATTGCTATTAAACAGACCAGAGCAGTTTTTACACTTGTTTCTTCTATTCAAGATGAAGTTCACCGTTTTGCAATAGGTTATCATCATAAAAAACAAAGAAAAAGTATGCTTACAATGCAGTTGACCGATATCGAGGGCGTAGGTAAAAAAAGAGCTGAGAATCTTATAAAATATTTTAAAGATATTAATAAAATTGCCACCGCAGATAAAGAAGAATTACTTAAAGTACAGGGAATAACAGATAAAATTGCAGAGAATATTTACGATTTTTACCGCAAATAATAAGAAATTTGTAAAAAAAGGTTGACAAATAGGTAGTAAAAGTGCGATAATAGAATAGATAAATTATAATGGAGAAATATATGAGAGTTATTACAGGTTCGGCACACGGCAAAAATCTTATAACTCCGGAAGGACTTGATGTTCGTCCGACCGTTGCAAGGGTTAAAGAGGCGGTTTTTTCTTCGTTACAGTTTGATATTGAGGGCAGAAATATTCTTGATTTGTTTGCAGGAAGCGGGCAAATAGGCATTGAAGCACTGAGCCGCGGTGCAAAGCATTGTTGGTTTGTTGATAACAGCAGAACATCGCTTGGTGCAATTCGTAATAATATCACAAATTGCAATTTAGAGAGCAAGGCTACAATAGTTGAAAAAGATTCTTTTTCGTTTATTGAAACAACAAATCAGGTTTTTGATATAGTTTATCTCGACCCTCCGTATAATAAGTGTATTATTAATAGAATAATGCCGAATTTGGTTGAAAAAATGAGTGATTACGGTATAATTGTATGCGAATATGCCGATAAAAATGAGTTGGCCGAGAATTACGGCGAATTTCACTTAAAGAAAACGTCAAAATACGGTAAGATATTTGTTTCTTACTTCAAAAAAGGGGAGGACTGATTTAATGGAAAGAATAGCAGTTTGTCCCGGCAGTTTTGACCCGATAACAAAAGGTCATCTTGATATTATTCAGCGTGCGTCCGCTATGTTTGATAAAGTTATAGTGGTTACTATGGTAAATGCTGATAAAACACCGTTTTTTTCAACTGATGAGCGTGTTGATTTTATTCGTCGTTGCGTTGATGATTTAGGACTTCAAAATGTAAAAGTTGATTCTTACGACGGATTATTGGCTGAATACACAAAATCGCATAATGCGATTGCTATTGTTAAGGGACTTCGTGCTGTATCAGATTTCGAGTATGAGTTTCAAATGGCGCTTCTTAATAAAAAACTCAATCCTTCTGCTGAAACATTGTTTTTTACCACAAGTTCCGAAAACTTATATTTAAGTTCTTCTATGGTTAGGTCTGTTGCAAGTCTGAATGGGGATGTTTCAAATTTTGTTCCGGCTTGTATTTATAAAGATATTAAAAAAAGATTTGAAAAGAAAGGCGTGTAAATATAATGAATATTGAAGATTTACTCGATCAAATTGACGAATTGCTTGATAATTCTGTCGGTTTTGCAGGCAAAAAGGTGGTAAGTGTTGATAAACTTCGTGATTACATCGACGATATCAGACTTAATATGCCACAGGAAATCAAGCAGGCAAGAGGCATTGTTGCAGAAAAGGCAGACATTATAAATACTGCTAAAAGAGAGGCTGAAACTATCATAAAATCTGCTGAGGATAAAGCAAAGGCATTAGTTGCCGAAGAGGAAATTACAAAACTTGCTCAGGCAAAAGCAGTTGAAATTGTAAACGGCGCACAGGTAAAATCAAAAGAGATGAGAAATGCAGCTCAAGGATTTGTTGATGATTTGATGAAGAAAACTGATGAAGAATTAACTCAAACTTTGGCTGATGTTAGAAAAGCAAGAGCTTCACTTCGTCAACAAAAAACAGTATCGGCTTCTGTTGAAGAAAACTAAGATAATTATTTAACAACCGAATTTTTGTTCTATCAAAAAATATAACCAACCACAACATATTGTGGTTGGTTATATTTTTTTACGTATTTTTCAAAAAAATATTTAAAAAAGTTGTTTTTTTAGATTATTAACTATTGAAAAATAATAAAATAATTGTATAATTTAAATAAAAGTGGTGAAAAAGACAACGATTGTGGTGCAAAGTGGTGAGATAAATTAATGATGACATAAAATCACCAATATTAGGTTTGTTGTTTAATTATTAAAGAGAAAGGAGATGCAACAAAAGTTATGCTAGGCTTAATGGGCGAATATCAGCATAATATCGACAAAAAAGGTCGTATGTTTGTTCCGGCAAAACTTCGTGACGCATTGGGCGGGCCTGTTGTAATCTCCAAATCATTGGATTTTAAACCTTGTTTGTTTATTTATTCCGCTGAGGAGTGGGATAAGTTGGTATCAAAAATCAATAATCAGCCTTATATTAAAGTCGCAAAACTTCAAAGACATTTGTTTTCCGGCGCAACGGAGGTTGAATATGATTCGCAGGGCAGGGTGCTTTTACCTTTGGTATTAAGAGAATACGCTCATTTAAAAGAATCTGAACAGGCGGTTATTATTGGCGCAGCAAATCGTGTTGAAATTTGGAACCCGCAAGAGTGGGATAAGATAACTGGCGAGATTAACGAAGAAAATATTGAGCAGGCGCTTTTAGATTGTGAGATATAAAAATGAAAGAGTTTTCACACAAAAGCGTAATGCTTTACGAAACAGTCGAAGGACTTAATATTAAACCTGACGGTATTTATGTTGACGGAACGGCAGGCGGAGGCGGACATTCCGAGTTGATTGCATCAAAGTTAAACGAGAACGGAAAACTTTTTTGCTTTGACAGAGACCCTGATGCTATTAAGGCTTGCGAACAAAGACTTTCAAAATTCAAGAACATAATCTTGATTAATGAAAAATATTCTTCATTAAAATCAAGTTTAAATAAGTACGGAACAGAAAAAATAAACGGATTAATGCTTGATCTCGGCGTATCTTCTTATCAGTTAGATACCGCTGAAAGAGGATTTTCGTATCATAATGACGCACCTCTTGATATGAGAATGAGCAAAAGCGGTATCAGTGCCGCAGATATTATAAATGAATATTCTGAAAAGGAACTTGCTGATATTTTTTACAAATATGCAGACGAAAAGTTTTCTTTCAGGATTGCAAAGGCTATTGTAGACGAACGGACAAAAAAATCTATAAAAACCACTTTGCAATTGGCTGAATTGATTTCGGAAAACTACCCTAATAAGTTTAAAAGAAACGCTCATCCCGCAAGAAAAGTTTTTCAGGCTATAAGAATTGCGGTCAATGATGAAATGGGCGAAATTGAAAAGGGTATAGACGATGCTTTTGAAATGCTATGTTCGGGCGGAAGATTATCAATAATTACCTTTCATTCGATTGAAGACAGAATTGTAAAGCAAAAATTTCATTCGTTTACACAAGGTTGTACTTGCCCTCCTGACTTTCCAATTTGCGTATGCGGGAAAAAGCCGAGGGCAAAACTTATTAATAAAAAGCCGATAACAGCAAGCGAAGAAGAACAAAAAGAAAACCAGCGTAGTAGAAGTGCAAAACTAAGAATATTAGAAAAAAATTAAAAAGGGGCACAAATAATGGCATATACAAGTAATGCTTATAATCTTGAAAGAGCGGCAAGAAATAACACCGCACCAAGAGAACAAAGAGAAAGAAAAGCGGTTATCAAAAAATTTCCTGTCGCTTCTTCACGCACTAAATATAACAGAAGTCTTATTATTTATACGGTAATGGGAATTGCTATTGCATTGGCGGTTTGCTTTAATATTTATATGAGAACAGAAATTAATGATACAAAAAATGCAATTGCAAAGGCAGATAAAACTATCAATACTCTCAACAGCGAGAAAACAAGACTTAATGTTGAATTTGAAAAGGTTATTTCATATTCAACACTTGAAGAACAGGCAACCGCTCTTGGTATGCAAAAACGCTCGGTGGCACAGGTTCATTATATTGATACTTCAAAAGACGATTATGCGGAAGTTATTGATAAATAAAAAGAATATCATAAAGAAAATTGAAATAGTATATAAACGAGGGTTAAAAATTGGCTCTCGTTTTTGCCGAATTTATACGTTTTAAAAGGAGACTAATGTTATGGCGAAAGAAAACAAAAGAAGAATATGGGTCAGAGCATTAGTTGTTTTGCTTATTTTTGTTGTTTTCGGAACTTTTTCAACCGGTTACGGACTTGTAAATACAATTTTTGTAAATGGTGAAAAATATTCAAAACTCGCCGAACAACAGCAACTTCAAGATATTGTTACAAAAGCAAAACGAGGAAACATTTATGATAAAAATATGAATGTTTTGGCAACCAGCGCAACAGTTTGGCAACTGTTTGTCGCTCCTGCTACAATGGACGATAAAGTAAAAGATTCGGCAGCGGAAAACATTTCTAACCTTTTAAATCAAAAAAAGTATACAAAAGAAAAAGTATTAAGTATATTAAAAAAATCTACTAATTACGAAACAATTGGTCAGCCTGTCGAACAGGATGCAGCCACTAAAATCAGAGAATATATTTCAAAAGAAAAATTAGGTTCGGTTATTGGTTTGACTGAAACAAACGAAAGGTATTATCCAAACGGAAGTTTAGCCTCGACAATTTTGGGGTTTGTAGGGACTGATAATCAAGGTTTGGGTGGCGTTGAATCGCAGTATGACAACACATTAACAGGAACTGCGGGCAGAGTAATAGCCGCAAAAACACCTGCCGGTGCTGAATTACCATTTTCTTATGAGAAAGTTGTTGATGCAAAAGAGGGCGATTCAATTGTTTTAACAATTGATGAGTATATTCAATCGGTAGTTGAAAAGCATTTGCAGGAAAATGTTGAACAGAATAATGTAAATAACCGTTCTGCTTGCATAGTTATGGATGTAAATTCGGGAGAAATTCGCGCTATGGCTACAAAGCCAGACTTTAACCCGAATGAACCGTTTGAAATAACATTAAAGAGCAGGGTTAAAAAAGAAATAAAAAAAGCAAAAGAAAAAAACGGCGGAACAATAACAGATAAAGAAAAAGCCAAAATACAATCAGCAGCAATGCAGGAACAATGGCGAAACAAAGCAGTTTCGGATATTTACGAGCCGGGTTCGGTTTTTAAAATAATTACCGCTTCCGGCGCTTTGGAAGAAAAAACCTTGTCTGACAGCGATACGTTCGATTGTCCCGGCTACATTAAAATTGCCGACAGAACATATAAATGCGCTCATAGAGAGGGTCACGGACATCAATCATTAGCACAGGCGTTTATGAATTCTTGTAACCCTGCATTTATTACAATAGGTCAGCGTTTGGGTGCTTCGAATTTTATGAAATACAGAAAATCTTTCGGGCTTGAAGATGAAACAGGCATAGATTTGCCGGGCGAATCATCATCAAGCACCCATAATACAACAGGTCTTATGACAAATGTTGAGTTGGCTTCCGAAAGTTTTGGTCAAACATTAAAAATAACGCCTATTCAACTTATTACCGCAATCAGTGCGGCAGTAAACGGTGGATATTTATATCAGCCACATATATTAAAACAAGTTCAGGATTCTGACGGTAATGTTAAAAAATCCATAAATTCAACACTTGTTCGGCAGGTAATTTCGGAAGATACTTCAAAGGCAATTTGTAAATACCTTGAAGGTGTTGTAAGCGAGGGCACAGGTAAAAACGCTTATGTTCCGGGTTACAGAATAGGCGGTAAAACAGGTACTGCCGAAAAAACCGATATCGGCACAAAAGACGGAGAAGCCAAAAAATATATCTGTTCTTTCTGCGGAATAGCACCTGCCGACAACCCTCAAATTGCAATATTAATGCTTATTGATGAGCCCGGTGTTGACAGTCCGTACGGCGGTACTTTGGTAGCTCCATCCGTCGGTAAAATGTTTGAAGAAATTTTACCGTATTTAGGCGTTTCGGCAAACTATACCGATTCCGAAGCGAAAGAACTTGCAGTTTCAACACCTAGTGTTGTTAATAAAACTGTTGAATTCGCTAAAAAAGAAATTGAAAAAAGCGGTCTTATCTGTACTGTCATTGGTGACGGCAAAAAAGTAGCGGCACAGTCGCCTAACGGCTCTTCTGTTATTCCGTCGGGCGGTAAGGTTGTTTTATATACCGATTCAAAAGCCAAAAAGAAAAAGGTTAAAGTGCCTGACTTTAAAGGATTGACCGTTTCAGAAGCAAATGAGCGGGCGGTAGAGGCAGGTTTAAATATGTATATAAACGGTAATACCTCTGATTCAACCGCTTATGCACAGTCGGTAGAGGCAGATAAAAAGGTAGATGCAGGTACGGTTGTTACCGTAAGTTTCAGAGAAATAGTAACAGTAGAATAAATAAGGAGTTTAAGAAAAGTTATGAAATTTTCAGAAATTTATAAAGAAAAACCAAATAATATTAAAGATTTTGAGGTTGCCTCGATATTGTGCGATTCCAGAAAAGTAGTAAAAAACTCTGTGTTTTTCTGCATTACAGGTTCTGTAACCGACGGACACAATTTTGCAGAATCCGCTTATGATAACGGAGCATCGGCAATTTTTTGCGAAAAAGATTTGGGACTTTCAAATCAAATTATTGTTGATGATACAAAAGCGGTTTACTCGTTGCTTTGTGCTAATTATTTCGGTAATCCCGCTAAAAAATTAAAACTTATAGGCATAACAGGAACTTCGGGCAAAACCTCTGTAACATATATGACAAAAAGTCTGCTTGAAAAACAGGGCAAAAAAGTTGGACTAATAGGTACTATTCAAAATATAATAGGCGACAGCGTTTTACCTGCAAAAAACACAACGCCTGATGCTTACGAACTTCATTCTTTGTTTGAATTGATGGTAAAGAATGGCTGTGAATATGTTGTAATGGAAGTTTCATCTCATGCACTCGACCAAAAAAGAGTTTATAATCTTGATTTTGAATGTGCTGTTTTCACAAATTTAACACAAGACCATCTTGATTATCATATGACAATGGAAAACTATTTGCAGGCAAAACTAAAACTCTTCAAAATGGCTAAAACCGCAATAGTTAATTTGGATGATGACTATTCAGACAAAGTTTTAGAGGCATGTGAATGCCCTGTTATTACTTTCTCAACCGAAAGCAATGAAGCGGATTATACTGCAAAAGAAATAAAATTTTTGCCTAACGGCGTTAATTACGAATTAGTTACTAACTGTAATATAGGCAGAGTTAAAATTTCAACTCCCGGCATTTTCTCGGTTTATAACAGTATGGCGGCAGGTATTGTAGGTATTAGTATAGGTATCCCTTTTAATGAAGTAATCGCCGGGCTTTGTGAAGTTTCGGTCGTAAAGGGCAGGGTAGAACTCGTTCCTTGCGACAAAGGGTTTACGCCTGTAATAGATTATGCTCATACGCCTGATGAACTCGAAAATGTTTGCAATATGCTTAATAAAATAAAAAAAGGCAGACTTGTAACTGTTTTTGGTTGCGGCGGTGACAGAGATAAAACCAAACGCCCGATAATGGGTGAAATTGCGGCAAGACTTTCTGACTTTGCGGTGGTAACTTCGGATAACCCGAGAAGCGAAGACCCTAATTTGATTATTGAAGATATTCTTGTCGGAATGAAAGGTATTAAAACTCCTTATAAAGTAATTGAAAACAGAGCGCAGGCAATTGAATATGCATTGAAAAATGCAAGAAAAGATGATATAATACTTCTTGCAGGTAAAGGTCATGAAACTTACCAAATTCTAGCAGAAGGCACAATTCATTTTGATGAACGAGAAGTTATTGCCGATTGTTTGGCAAAAATGTAAAAATCAGGAGGTTGTTGAAATGATTCCTTCAATCGCAGCACTTGTTGCATTTATTATCACTTTTCTTTTAGGATATAAGTTAATTCCTTATTTAAAAAAACTGCATTTTGGGCAAACTATTCTTGAAATAGGTCCAAAATGGCATAAAGATAAACAAGGCACTCCGATAATGGGCGGAATTATGTTTATTATCGGTACGCTTATTTCTGTTATTTTGGCATTTATAATTGCCTCTTTAATCGGAACAAACGGTGTAGAGTATGTAAGCGTATTTCATTCTGCAAATGAAACCATAAGGTTTTTTGCAGGCATAGTTATGGCTTTGTTTATGTCGGCAATCGGCTTTATGGATGACTATATTAAAGCGGTTAAAAAGCAGAATTTAGGATTAAAAGCCCGTCAAAAAACTGTTTTACAGGCACTCGTTACCGTTTGCTATCTTTTAACATTATATCTTACAGGACTACAAACTACTTATATTCCGTTTGTAGGTCTTGTTAATATAGTTTCAGGTTGTGGAATTGTTTTCTGGCCGATAGCGTTTGTATTTATATACGGTTTTACAAATGCAGTAAACCTTACCGACGGTGTTGACGGCTTGGCTTCAAGCGTAACAGTTGTTGTATCACTGTTTTTTATGATAGCATCAAGCCTGTTCTTTAAGTTTGAAGCAACAATTGTTTCAGCGGCGCTTTGCGGTGCTTTAATAGGATTTTTGGTTTGGAATTTGCACCCTGCAAAAGTATTTATGGGTGATACAGGTTCAATGTTCTTAGGCGGAATGGTTGTAGCAATGTCATTCTTTATTAATTGCCCGATTATTCTTATTTTAGCAGGCATACTTTATTTAGCGGAGGCGTTGTCTGTTGTAATTCAGGTAACTTATTTTAAATTAACTCACGGAAAAAGAATATTCAAAATGAGCCCTATTCATCATCATTTTGAATTATGTGGTTGGAAAGAAAACAAAATTGTTGCAGTATTCTCACTGGTAACTTTAATTGGTTGCACTGTTGCATATTTTATTATAAGATAAAATTTGAAAGGGGATAAGACCTTGGCTGAAAAAAGCGGAAAAAAAGTTAAAAATAAAACTTCATTTCGGTCATTATTTAAAAAATCAGGAAAATTTGATTTAACATTTTTCTTTTTAGTAACAGGACTTACGGTAATAGGTCTTATTATGCTATTTTCGGCATCAGCCCCGTATGCCGCAAGTCATAGAGGAAGCAGTTATTATTTTATTTTAAGACAATTAGGTTTTGCAATATTCGGCTTTGTATTAATGATGATTGTTTCAAGAATTGATTATCATATTTGGCAAAAATTCGTTTGGGTAATTGTTTTTATAACTATAATAATGCTTGTGGTGGTTTTATTCACAAAAGCGCAAAAAGGGCAATTTCACCGCTGGCTTAATTTAGGCTTTGTTCAGTTTCAGCCATCTGAAATAGGAAAATTTGCACTAATTTTGCTTTTGTCATTTTTGATTTCAAAAAATCAAAAAAGAATGACAGATATTAAGTATGAACTTTTTCTTTTTACAATTATCGGTGTTTTTTGCGGTCTTGTTTTGGCAGAGAATCACTTGTCGGCAACAATTCTTATTTTTACAATCGGATTTGTTCTTATGTTTGTCGGAGGTATGAGTTTAAAACTTGTCGGTGGTATGGCGGCGCTGGGTGTTTCCGGCGTTATTGTAGCGATTGTTACAGGTTTAATCAGCTATGCTAGTGACAGAATTAAATATTGGCAGAACCCTTGGCTTGATACCAAAAATAAGGGCTTTCAAACAATTCAGTCTTTGCTTGCAATAGGCTCAGGCGGTCTTATGGGCAGAGGAATAGGCCAGTCTAACCAAAAATATCTTTGGCTACCAGAACCTCAAAATGACTTTATTTTTGCGGTTGTTTGCGAAGAATTAGGCTTTATCGGTGCAGCGTTGATAATTGTAGGCTTTGGACTTTTAGTTTGGCGAGGCTTTGTAATAGCGTTAAAAGCGCCCGATAAATTTGGTATGCTTTTATCAATAGGTCTTGTTTTTCAGATTGGTTTGCAAGCAGTGCTTAATATTTTGGTTGTAACAAATACAATTCCTAATACCGGTATTAGTTTACCGTTTTTCAGTTACGGCGGAACATCTCTTGTAATGCTACTTGTTCAAATGGGAATTGTTTTAAATATTTCAAGAAGTTCAAAAATAGAAAAAGTTTAGGGGGTTAATATGAATATAGTTTTTGTCGCAGGGGGAACAGGCGGTCATATAAACCCAGCTTTGGCGGTAGCAGGAACAATTAAAGAAAAATACCCTGATGCTAAAATTAGTTTTATAGGCAACAGAAAAGGTATGGAGTCAAACTTAGTTCCAAAAGCAGGTTATAAGTTTTATCCTATTGATGTTGCAGGATTTCAAAGAAGAATCACTTTAAATAATATAAAAAGAAATGCTGTTGCATTTTACAGAATGTTTAAATCAACTTCGCAGGCAGGAAAAATTTTAGAGAAGCTAAAACCCGATGTAGTTGTGGGAACAGGCGGTTATACTTGCGGACCTGTGCTTCGCAAAGCCGCTAAAATGGGTATAAAAACTGCAACTCACGAGCAAAACGCTTTTCCGGGTATTACTACCAAAACACTTTGTAAATATGTTGATCAAGTTATGGTTGCAATGCCTGAGGCAATAAAAAGATTGCCGAATAACCGTAAATACACAGTTACAGGCAACCCTGTAAGACCCTCAATAATAAACACATCTAAGCAAGAAGCGAGAAAAAAATTAGGGCTTGATAATCGTCCTATGATTCTATCGCTGGGCGGTTCTTTGGGCGCAAGGGCGGTAAACGAGGCGGTAGCCGAAGTTTTATGCTGGCACGCAAATTCTAAAAAATATTACCATTTTCACGCTATTGGAAAATACGGTATGAGTTGGATGCCTGAATTAATCCGTTCAAAAGGCGTTAATTATGAAAATTTAGATAATTTGAGAATAACCGAATACATATATGATATGGATTTGTGTATGTCTGCGGCGGATTTGGTAATCAATAGAGCAGGCGCTTCAACAATCAGCGAATTGCAGGTAAAAGGAATGCCGTCAATTCTTATTCCTTCACCTAATGTTGCTGAAAACCATCAATTTTACAATGCAAAAACCCTGTCTGATAATGATGCGGCAATTTTGATTGAAGAAAAAGATTTAACAGGCGAAAAGTTAATTGAATCAGTTAAATCGTTAATTGATAATAAGGAAAAATTACAAAAAATGGGCGAAAATGCTAAAAAAACCGCCGTTTTTGATGCAAATGAAAGAATTTGCGAAGTAATTTTGAACTTAGTAAATAAGAAATAATAACAAATTTGCCCTCTTATTCATAAAATAAAATGCGTTTGAATTTTATGATTAGAGGGTGTTTTATTGGAAAGATTAGTTATTAACGGAAAAAGACCGCTTAGTGGTGAAATAAAAATTCACGGCGCAAAAAACGCTGCACTGCCTATTCTTTGTGCTTGTATTTTGTGCGATGAAAAAGTTATTTTGCATAACTGTCCGAAACTTTCTGATATTGATAATACAATTGAAATTTTAAGATATCTGGGTTGCAAAGTTTCGCGTGATGAAGATACGGTTGAAATCTCCAATTCGGATTGTTTAAAAGATAATATACCGAGAGATTTAATGAATAAAATGCGTTCCTCAATCATTTTTTTAGGTCCGTTAATAGCAAAACTCGGCAAAGCAAATCTTTGTTTGCCGGGCGGTTGCGAACTCGGTCCTCGACCGATTGACATTCACTTAAAAAGTTTTGAAAAACTTAATATTGATGTTTTTGAACACAGAGGGAGCATAGATTGTAAAACCGATAAAATAAAAGGCACTTCAATTAATTTGCCTTTTCCAAGTGTCGGTGCAACTGAGAATATTATGCTTGCAACGGTGCTGGGAAACACAAAAACTCTTATTCACAACGCAGCAAGAGAACCTGAAATTATCGAGTTGCAAAACTTTTTAAATAAATGCGGTGCTGATATTTCGGGAGCAGGCGAAAACTGCATTATTATAAATGCAGTTAAAAAACTTCACGGTTGTGAACACAGCATTTTACCTGACAGAATAGAAGCCTCAACCTATATGTCGTTTGCGGCGGCAACAGGAAGTTCTCTTACAATAAAGAATATTTGCAACGAACATATTGAACCTGTTGTTTTTGCTTTTCGTGAAGCAGGTTGTGATATGAATTTCAAAGAGAACGAGTTAACCATTTGTGCACCAAAAAGGTTGAAAAGAATAATGCATATAAAAACCCTTGTATATCCGG
The DNA here is from genome assembly GCA_902773485.1 of Oscillospiraceae bacterium. GTDB lineage: Bacteria > Bacillota > Clostridia > Oscillospirales > Acutalibacteraceae > RUG11462. The sequence goes on along the minus strand of CACYEQ010000022.1, from coordinate 5,457 downwards.
GGTTTCCTACTGATTCGGGTATGCCTATTATAGCGATGAGTTGCATTGCCGAAGGCACTACAATTTTTGAAGAAACTATATTTCAAAATAGGTACAATGCGACTGCTGAACTTAATAAAATGGGCGCAAATATCAAAATTTATGACAGAATTGCAGTAATTGAAGGCGTAAAAAGTTTTTACGGAGCCGATGTTGAAGCAACTGATTTGCGTGGCGGAGCGGCACTTGTTTGTGCGGGACTTGCGGCACAGGGAACTACAAATATAACGCAGTTACAGCATATTGACAGAGGCTATGAAAATATAGAACATAATTTAAGTTTGCTTGGAGCAGATATAAAACGGGAGAAAAATTAATGAGAGAAAAAAGGAATAGAAAAGTAGATTTTAACAGAAAAAAATCTTCTTCATCATCTAAAAAAAGGCAAAGCAGGGAAATAAACAAAAATGATTTCAGAAAAGAAGAAAAAAGACCGAAAAAATATATTTCTAAAAAGCGCAGACGCAGAAGAGCGAGGATTTTACTTGCATTTGCAATTGTAATCATTGTAGGAGGAACTTTAACGGCTTTGTCGTTAACAGTGTTTTTTCCTATAAAAAATATAAATGTGGTTGATAATAAAAAATATTCCGCCGAACAGATTATTTCGTCAATTGGTGTTGTTAAGGGTGATAATTTATTGCTTGCAAGTGACAGCAGAGCTACAAAAGCAGTTAAGGAAAATCTTCCATTTATAAAAAGCGTTGACTTTAACAAAAAATTACCGTTTACTTTGGAAGTAAAGGTAAATGAATACACAGTTTACTCGCAAATTAAATATAATGATAAATACATAGTTGTCGGCGATGACGGATTAGTTTTAGAAGTTAGTGATAAATTCACTAAAAATTCTACCGAAGTAAGAGGGGTTACGCCAAAAACCGAAAGTATCGGCGAGAAAATATCTTTTAAAGAAGATGAAAAAGAAACTATTCTTCAAAAAACAAATAAAATTATAAGTGCTTTTCAAGATAAAGAACTCGGCAGAATAACGCTTATAAACTATGAAAATATGCACGATATTCGTGTAACTTACAGCAACAGAATAGTAATGCTTTTGGGTTCGGATTCGTATTTGGAGCAAAAATTAACGCATGCACAAGCAGTATTAACATCCAGAAATAATACAGGTGAAACAGGCACTTTAAATTTAAGTCGAATACCCGGTACTAAAAATGAAGCGAGTTTTATTCCCCGAGAACTTGAAAAGTCGGAAATAGCAGGAAAATAAAAAACTATAAATATTTTTTAAAAATATAAAAATAAAGGTTGAAATTATTTGCATTTCGTGTTAAAATATAACAAATAATGTGTGCAAACAGGAATTTTATATACTTGGAGGATAAAAAATTATGAGCATTGCAGTTACCAATGAGGTTAACGAAGTAGTTAAAATTAAAGTTGTCGGCGTTGGTGGTGGCGGCGGAAACGCTATTGATCGTATGGTTGATGCAGGTGTTAACGGTGCTGAGTTCGTTGCTATTAATTCTGATAAACAAGCGCTTTTAAAATCAAAAGCAGACGAAAAAATTCAAATTGGTGAAAAATTAACTCACGGCCAAGGTGCAGGTGCAAAACCCGAAGTCGGTAAAGGTGCGGCAGAAGAGTCAAAAGATGACATTATTGCTGCTTTAAAGGGTACCGATATGGTATTTGTTACCGCCGGTATGGGCGGTGGAACAGGAACCGGTGCTGCTCCTGTTGTTGCTCAACTTGCTAAGGATATGGGCATTTTAACTGTTGGCGTTGTTACAAAACCTTTCTCTTTTGAAGGTAAGCGCCGTATGGAACAAGCTGAAAAAGGAATTGCTGACCTCGCAGGTCATGTTGATTCGCTTATTGTTATTCCTAATGAAAGATTAAAATTAGTTTCAGAGCAGAAAATTACGTTCTTAAACGCATTTCAAATTGCTGATGATGTTCTTCGTTTGGGCGTTCAGAATATATCAGAACTTATTAAAATGCCTGCAACCGTTAATCTTGACTTTGCTGATGTATCTTCGGTAATGAGAGATTCTGGTTACGCTCATATGGGTGTCGGCTCTGCAACAGGCAGAGATAAGGCTGAGGCTGCTGCTCACGAGGCTATTACAAGTCCGCTTATTGAAACATCTATGCAAGGTGCAAAAGGCCTTATTGTCTGCGTTAACGCTTCACCTGATATTGGTCTTGATGAAGTTTCTGATGCTTCAACAATTATTCAAGAGGCTGCTCATCCTGATGCAAATATTATTTGGGGTATTATGTTTGATGATAAACTTGAAGATACAATCAAAATTACAGTTGTAGCAACAGGTGCATCTGAAATGCCTAAACAGTCATCAGATACTTCTGCCTCATTTAATGTTGATGCAGGTTCTGACGATGATGATTTTTATGATGATGTTTCTTCAATATTCAATAAATAATCATTAAATGAATTTTTCATTAAATCCGACAAATATTTGTCGGATTTAATTGTTGTATATAGATTTTTGGTGAAAATATGGATTGGACAGAGATTTTTGTAAATGTTAATATAAAAGATATTGATACCGCTTCGGATATTTGCACAATGACAGTTCCTTACGGGTTTTATATCGAAGACTATTCAAAATTAGAGGCAGAGGCTTGTGCTATTGCTCATGTTGATTTGATTGATAAAGATTTGATTGGAAAACCTCGTGATAAAGCGATTATTCACATATATATTGATAGTGAAAATAACCCTAATGATGCGGTTGATTTTATTAAATATCAGTTTGAATTGCAAAAAATCAAATGCGAGATTAATGTAGGCAAAATTTCTGAGGAAGATTGGGCGAATAATTGGAAAAAGTATTTCAAACCTACCGAAATAGGTGAAAAATTGCTTATTTTACCCGAATGGGAGAATAAACCCAATACAAAAAGAAAAATTCTAACAATTGACCCTGGTGCCGCATTCGGCACAGGAACTCATTCAACAACCAAACTTTGTCTTACCGCAATTGAAAAATATGTTCAAAGAGGTAATAAAGTTTTGGATATAGGAACTGGTTCAGGTATTTTGTCTATTGCTTCGCTTTTAGTGGGTGCAAAATCTGCTTTTGGTGTTGATATTGATAAGTTGGCAGTAAAAACAGCGATAGAAAACGGAAGAAAAAACGGATTTTCAGAACCTGAATATAGAATATTATGCGGTGATTTGGCGGAAAAAGTAAATGGAAAGTTTGATGTCTGCATTGCAAATATCGTAGCCGATGTAATTATTCGCTTATGCGAAAATATTACAGATTTTATAAAACCGAACGGATTATTTATAACTTCCGGAATCATTGACAGTAGAGCAGATGAAGTAACGCAAACGATAAAATCATCAAATTTTGAAATAGTAGAAACTTACAATGAAAGAGGCTGGTATTGTATAGTTTCAAGGTATAACGGAGGAACTATATGCTGATTTATGAAGAACAAAAGCAACGACTTACCGCTTTTGAAGCTGAATTAAAGGATTTGAAAGACGCTTTGAATTTAGATGAAGTTAACACTCAACTCGCTGAACTTGAAAGAAAACAGAGCGAAGAAGGGTTTTGGGATAATGTTGAAAATTCACAGAAAGTTCTCAAAAAAGCAAGTCATTTAAAGGATACAATTAAAGGTTACGAGAGTTTAATAAACGCATATGACGACACACTTGTGTTAATTGAAATGGCTGACGAGGAAGAAGACGAAAGCCTTATCGACGAAGTTAAATCAGGCGTTGAAAAATTCATCTCCAATTACGAGAATATGCGATTAGCTACCTTGTTGAGCGGTGAATATGACGCAAATAATGCTATTTTAACATTTCACGCAGGTGCAGGCGGTACTGAGGCTCAGGATTGGAACGAAATGTTAGTCAGAATGTATACTCGCTGGGCAGAGCGTCACGGCTTTACCGCTAAAACTCTTGATTATCTCGACGGTGATGACGCAGGTTTAAAAAGTGCGGTTGTGCTTGTTGAGGGCGTGAATGCTTACGGATATTTAAAAGGTGAAATGGGCGTTCACCGTCTTGTAAGGGTTTCGCCGTTTGATTCTTCGGGCAGAAGACATACTTCGTTTGCATCGCTCGAAGTTATGCCTGAAATTAACGATGATGTTGAAGTTGATATTAACCCCGAAGATTTGAGAATTGATACTTACCGTTCTTCGGGTGCAGGAGGTCAACACGTAAACAAAACATCTTCCGCTATCAGAATTACACACATTCCTACGGGTATTGTTGTGGCTTGTCAAAATGAGCGTTCACAACACCAAAACCGTGACCAAGCGATGAAAATGCTTAAATCAAAACTTCTTGAAATTAAAGAGAGGGAACACCTTGATAAAATTGAAGATATTAAAGGCGTTCAAAAAGAAATTGCTTGGGGATCGCAAATTCGTTCTTATGTGTTTATGCCTTACACACTCGCAAAAGACCACAGAACAAATTTTGAAAACGGCAATATTAACGCAGTTATGGACGGCGATTTAGACGGATTTATAAACGCATATTTAAAAGCAAAATCCAAAGGAGAAATATAAATTTAAACTCGATAGTTAATTAACTGTCGAGTTTTTTGCGTAAAAAACAACTCTTTTTTCTAAAATGTTTACTACTTATTCACATATTTCGTGTTTTGTTGTATTATAATAATCTTATCAAAAGAAAGGGTGTTTGTAGTGTTTCAAAAATTAATGCAATTTATGTTCGGCAGACGAGGAAATGATGAACTTAATGTATGTTTAATTATAGTTGCGTTAGTTTTGGGGTTTGTTATTATTTTCTTTCGAGTATTCGGATTATATTTAGTTTACAGAATTATTTATTCTGTTCAACTTGTTTTGATTATATTGTTTTTTGTAAGATTTCTTTCAAAAAATATCCTTCAAAGGCAGAAAGAGAATGATGCTTTTTTAAGATTTATCGCTAAATTTAAAAAGAATAAAAAAGATGATTTTAATACCGTTTACACTAATGACCCCACAAAAAAGAATAAGAATTATAAATATTTTAAATGCCCGAATTGTTCCGTAAAACTTCGCGTACCAAAGGGAAAGGGTAAAATTACCATTACCTGCCCAAAATGCAGAACAAGTTTTAAAGGCAAATCGTAAAAATTTTGGAGGAAAAAATACAATGAGTCCGGATAAACAAGCAAGAAAGTTATTGGCACAAAGAGTAATTCAAAATATGAAAACTCGCTATATGGAAGCCTACTACTGCGATGATAAAGAACAGGCTTTACAAAAAACTTTGGAATTGATTAAAGAGGGTTCAACCGTTTCTTGGGGCGGTACTGCAACCGCAAAGCAAATAGGACTTCAACAAGCACTTAAAGATGGCAATTATAATGTGCTTGACCGTGAAAATGCGAAAGAGGGTCAAGATGTAGCCCGTGAGGCATTTTTTGCGGATTACTACATAATGAGTGC
>CACYEQ010000021.1 GCA_902773485.1 Oscillospiraceae bacterium | reverse complement strand
TTTAAATAAGCAGGCAAAACTTTCGGGCATAAGCGATACTGAAATTATAAATAAAATCTTAAACGAAACTAAAATGCCGAAAATTGGTTAAAATGTATGAAGTTATTATATTATTTTTTATTAATTATTGAATTTATTCTAATGTTTTTTACGGGAAGTTCAGCGTATATTATTCTGTTTGTTTTTACGCTTATCTCCCCGTTTGCTTATTTAGTTTTTATCAACATTTCAAAGCCCGAATTTTCGATTGATTTTAAGTTACCTAAAAGTATTGAAAAGGAAGAAAATACAGAATGTAAATTTACAATTAATAACTTAAAGCGTTTATTTTTTCCAAAAATTAAATACAATCTCATCATCAGAAACCCTGTTACAAAAGAACAAAGCGTTATAAACTTTTCTGATTTTGTTTTACCTAAAAGCAGTAACGAAAATAAGTTTAGTTTTATTAGTTCTTTTTGCGGAACAGTTAGTTTTAAAATTGAAAAAATAAGAATTTATGATTTATTCGGAATAGTTTATAAAACTGTTTCTTTAAACAAATGCGTGTACATAACTGTTCTGCCCGAAATAACTCAAACACATTCAACCATTACAAGTTCTAGCAACACTGAATTTTATGAATTTGAAACAACAAAAAGAGGTAATGATTTATATAATATTTCTTATTTGAGAGAATATCAAAAAGGCGACAGTTTAAAACAAATACATTATAAATTATCGGCAAAAAATGATAATTATATTGTTAAACAAGGTGTTGATAACGAGCAAAAAACAGCACAATTAGTATTTGATAATTTTGTTGAAAAAGAACTTACACCAATGCAGTCAAACTCAAAAGTTGAAGAGTTTATTTCAATTTGCTTTGCATTGATTGAAAAAAATATTAAACTTCAAATTTCAACTTTTATAAATAATAAAATCACATCTTTTGAAATTAATTCGGAAGATGATTTGTTTTCTGCTGTACCCGAAATATTGAAAGTTGAGTTTATAGTAGCAAATTCAGTTTTTAAATAAGGAGATAAAATGTTAAAGGCAAACAAAATAAAACACCAACATAATAATCTGTTTATAGATATATTTATTCTTCTGACAAGTGTATCAGGGGTATTATTTTGTTTTGCCGATTATAGTTTAAACCTAACTCTTTTTGTAATTTTTATCGCCTTTTTAACGTGTTTTTTAGGAAGATTTAAAAAGCAATTGGGATTTGTTTTGCCTTTAATGTTTTCTGCGTTTTTTTTGCTGATTTGGAACAAAAACATAATAAACGGGTTTTTAAATATTACAAATTATTTATTAAATATTTACGGCGAAAAAACTTTAACAATTGTAAATCTATATAAAACCGATAAGACAGATTTAATACTCATTTATATGTTTATTATTTTAATACTTACATTAATTTTTTACACTGTATTAGAATTTAAATGTATTTGGTTTTATATTTTTTTAATAGTACTTATAACCGCTTGTGAAATATTTTTAAATCTTTTAAAAATATTAGGTTTTATTTTGCTGATTATTTCGCTTATTTTTATGATTTACAGAGAAAAACTCTCGAAAACAAGTTTTAAGTTTATTTTAAAAACTACTGTTTTGACTTCATTAGTATTTTCAATATTTTTAAGTATTCCTAATATACGCGTTAATTTTATTAGTAAATATTTCGAAAATACAGTCGAATCTGCCGAAAGAATTATTTATGAAGAAAACATTTTGCCGAATGGCGATTTTAACAATTTAAAATCTTATAGACCTACTAATAATGTAACTCTTAAAATTGTTATGTCATCACCTAAAACTTGCTATTTGAAAGGTTTTGTGGGAGATAAGTTTAAAAATAACAAATGGCAAGGCATTGATTATAAAACACTTTACAAGAATTCAGATTTATTTAATGCGCTGCAAAAAAACAATTTTTATTCGCAAACGCAACTTTCAAGCAATTTAAACGGTAAAATCAAAATAATAATAAACAATATTGGTGCTTGTAAAAAATTTAAGTACATTCCTTATATGCTTTGTGATAAAAAAATTCTTAACAGCAAGAATATTAACGATAAAAATATTATAAATAGTGCTTTTGAAAACAGCGGTTATTCATATTCCGCAAGTGATTTTGATTTTGATAAAATAACTCCCAGTGTAACCAATGAAGAAAAGCATTACAGAGATTTTGTTTATAAAAACTATACTAATATTGATGAAAACTTTAAAAATACAGTTGAAACTCTCATCGGCAAATACAACTCAAAAAATAATGCACATTATTCTTACAAAAACGCAAAAAAAGAAATTTCCGAATTGTTAGGCGGTTTTACATACGACAAAAGTTCGATAAATAACAGCAATTTAACCGACAACATCTCAAATTTCGCTTCTGTTACAAAAAGTGGTTACAGCGTACATTTTGCCTCTCTTGCTACAATGATTTTCAGATATTTGGGCATTCCTGCAAGATATGTTGAAGGGTATATTATAACCAAAAATGATGTTAGAAACAAGTCTGAAAATTCTCAAATCACACTAACAGAAAAAAACTGTCACGCTTGGGTTGAGTATTATCAAGATGGTA
>CACYEQ010000020.1 GCA_902773485.1 Oscillospiraceae bacterium | reverse complement strand
TTTTGCCGAAATATCAATGCCTAAATGCAATCTCCAATCGCCGAATGTTTCGGAGTATTGCATTTTTTCTTTATCAAATTTTTTGGTTAAAGTTCCGCCGAGCGGCATTATAAAGTGATTTGCCGTAATACTTTGAGTTTCTTCGGTTGTTGTAGTTTTTTGGCTTTTTACAGTGGTAGAGGATACAGCAGTAGTTTGAGTTGTCGAGATTTGCGTTGTTTCTTGCTTTTTAATATCTGTTTGGTTTTTGCGAATCTCAACAACCGATTCTTCGGTTACCGCATTACTGTTGTATAACTCGTTTTTTCTGTTAATAGCCGAAAATGCGCCAATTGCCAGTGCTAAAATGCAAATGAACAAAGAAAAATACATTCCCGCTCTGTTTGGATTTGCTTTTTTACTTTTATGTTCTTCTGTCATAATAAAATCAGTTCCTTTCTTAAAAGCGATACGGCATTTTTTTGCGGTGTCGCTTTAACTTTACATATAGTTTTGGTCATAAATTCATAAAATATACATAAAATAACATAATAAAGGTCAAAAAAAGTCAAATTGTTCACAATTTGTTTACAAATAACCTATTGACAAATTGTTAAAATAGTGGTAAATTATACATAACCGATAAAGGTTAGGAAAGGTCAAACTCAAAAATCCTAAGAGAAAGGAATTAGTTTTATGGCTGATGAAAAGAATATAAAAGAAGAGTCTGATGTTTCAAAAGAGGAACAAAAGGCTGAAAAGAAAAAAGATAAAAAAGAATCAAAACTTAAAAAAGAGAATGAAGAGTTAAAACAGCAGTTACAGGAGCAGAAAGAATTATTGCTTCGCACCGCCGCCGAGTTTGATAATTATAAAAAAAGAGAAACTGCGGCGAAAGAAAAACTTTCTTCTTATGTAAAAGGCGAAACTTTGAAAGCGATTTTACCTTCGCTTGACAATATAAACAGAGCACTCTTGGCAGATGAAAACTCCGCTGATTATGTAAAAGGCGTTTCGATGACAATTAAAGGTCTGCTCGACGCACTTAAAAAAGAAGGACTTGAAGAAATCAATCCTAAGGGCGAAACATTTGATGTTAATTTTCATATGGCTGTTATGAAAGTTGAAGATGAAAATGCAGGGGAAAATGAAATTACAAAAGTTTTGCAAACGGGTTACAAATTAGGCGATACGGTTCTTCGCCCCGCAATGGTTGAAGTCGCAAACTGCGATTAATAATAATAAACAAATAATTTTTGAAAGGAAATGAATATATTATGGGTAAAATTATAGGTATTGACTTAGGTACAACAAACTCTTGTGTAGCAGTTATCGAGGGTGGCGAGCCTGTTGTAATTGCAAACGCAGAGGGAGCAAGAACAACCCCTTCGGTTGTTGCATTTTCAAAAAACGGCGAGAGAATGGTAGGTCAGGTTGCAAAACGCCAGGCTATTACCAATCCAGATAAAACAATTTCATCAATCAAAAGAGAAATGGGTACTGATTATAAAGTAACTATTGATGACAAAACTTATACTCCGCAGGAAATTTCGGCTATTATTTTGCAGAAACTCAAAGCAGATGCCGAAAGTTATCTCGGCGGTACAGTTACAGAGGCTGTTATTACTGTTCCTGCTTACTTTACTGATGCACAGCGTCAGGCAACAAAAGATGCAGGTAAAATTGCAGGTCTTGATGTTAAAAGAATTATCAACGAGCCTACTGCGGCCGCTTTGGCTTACGGTGTAGATAAAGAATCCGACCAAAAAGTTATGGTTTATGACCTTGGCGGCGGTACATTCGATGTATCTATTATTGAAATGGGCGACGGCGTTCAAGAAGTTCTTGCAACAGCAGGTAACAACCGTTTGGGCGGTGACGATTTCGATAAGAGAATTATGGATTATATTCTTGCTGATTTCAAAGCAAAAGAGGGTCTTGATTTATCCGGCGATAAAATGGCTATGCAGAGAATTAAAGATGCTGCTGAAAAAGCAAAAATCGATCTTTCCGGTATGACTACTGCTGAAATTAACTTGCCGTTTATTTCGGCTGATGCAACCGGTCCTAAACACTATGAAACAACTTTAACAAGAGCAAAATTTAACGAACTTACGGCTGATTTGGTTGAATCTACTATGGGTCCTGTTCGTCAGGCACTTAAAGATTCGGGTCTTTCTGCTAATGAGATTAACAAAGTGCTGATGGTAGGCGGTTCTTCAAGAATTCCTGCTGTAAACGACGCTATTAAAAACTTCCTCGGTAAAGAGCCGTTTAAAGGTATCAACCCAGATGAATGTGTAGCAGTAGGTGCTGCAATTCAAGGCGGTGTACTCGGCGGTGATGTAAAAGGTTTGTTGCTTCTTGATGTTACTCCGCTTTCCCTCGGTATTGAAACAATGGGCGGTGTTTCAACAAAAGTAATCGAAAGAAATACTACTATCCCAACTAAAAAATCACAGATTTTCTCAACCGCAGCAGACGGTCAAACTTCGGTTGAAGTTCATGTTTTGCAGGGTGAGAGAGAATTTGCAAAAGATAATAAAACGCTCGGTGTATTCCACCTCGACGGAATTGCTCCCGCTCCGAGAGGAGTACCGCAGATTGAAGTTACATTCGATATTGATGCAAACGGTATCGTTCATGTATCTGCAAAAGATAAGGGTACAGGCAAAGAGCAGGCCATTACAATCACTTCTAACACTTCAATGAGCAAAGAAGATATTGAAAAAGCCGTAAACGAAGCAGAAAAATATGCCGAAGAAGATAAAAAACGCAGAGAGTCGGTTGATATAAGAAACAACGCAGATCAGATGGTTTATCAAGCAGAGAAAACTCTTACTGACGCAGGCGATAAAATTACCGACGCTGAAAAAGCGCCTGTGAATACCGCAATCGACGCTTTGAAAGAAGCGCTTAAAGGCGATGATACAGAGGCTATTAAGACAAAACAGGAAGAGTTGCAAAAAGCACTTTATGCAGTTGCTGAAAAACTTTATCAACAGGCTCCGCAGGCAGATGCACAAGGAGCACAGCCTAATTCTCAACAGGGTAATGAAGGCGACAATGTTTATGACGCTGAATTTACCGAAACTGATGAAAACTGATTTATAAACTAAAAAAGCGGTAACTCTCCGAATTTTTCGGGGAGTTATACTGCTGAAAATGAAAGGATAATTTATGGCTCAAAAGCGAGATTATTATGAAGTCTTGGGCGTTGATAAAAATGCTAATGACGCTGAAATTAAAAAGGCTTACCGTAATTTAGCCAAAAAATATCACCCTGATTTAAACCCCGATAACAAAGAGGCTGAAAAGAAATTCAAAGAGGTAAACGAGGCTTACGAAGTGCTTTCCGACTCTGAGAAAAAAGCGAGATATGACCAATTTGGTCACGCAGGAGTTGACCCGAATTTCGGTGCCGGCGGTGCAGGTGGAGGCTCGCCTTTCGGCGGTGGATTCGGCGATTTCGGTGATATTTTTTCAGACCTTTTCGGCGGTGCTTTCGGCGGTGGCGCAAGAAGGGCTAATCCTAATGCTCCGAGAAGAGGTGCAGATACTGCCGCAAGAGTTACAATTTCTTTTGAAGAGGCTGCAAAGGGTTGTAAAAAGACTGTAAAAGTTAATCATATTGAAACTTGTTCCGCCTGTGGCGGAAGCGGTGCTAAATCAGGTACACAGCCTAAAACCTGCCCTACTTGTAACGGTACCGGTCAGCAGGTTATTCAGCAAAGAACTCCTTTCGGTGTTATGCAGACACAAAGGACTTGTTCAAGATGCGGCGGTTCGGGTAAAATTATCGAGCATCCTTGCGAAAAGTGTTCGGGCAAGGGCAAAGTGCGTATTACCAGAGAGCAAACTGTCAACATTCCCGCAGGTATTGACGATATGCAGGTGCTTAATGTTCGAGGACAGGGCGATGCAGGTTCAAACGGCGGTCCTAACGGCGACCTTAGAATAGAAGTCAGCGTTCGTCCGCACCCGATTTTTGAGCGTGACGGATTTGATGTATATGTAGAAGTGCCGGTAACATTTGTTCAGGCTTCTTTGGGTGCAGAAATTTCTGTTCCGACGCTTGACGGAAAGGTTAAATTTAAGATACACGAGGGAACTCAGCCGGGCGATGAGTTTAAACTCGCAGGAAAAGGTATTAAGCGAATCAACTCTTCGGGCAGAGGAAATCAGTATGTTAAAATAACTGTTGAAATTCCGAAAAATCTTTCAAAAGAGCAAAAAGATATGTTACAGCAGTTTGAAAGCAAAACTGATGATAAAAACTATAAAAAAAGAAAAACATTTTTCAATAAATTAAAAGGTATGTTTGATTAATCCCGAGGTTGTAAATATTTTTACATATCAAAAAGAAAGGAAAATGTTATTATGAATACAGATAAAAGAAAAGTTGTATTAATAGGAACGGGTATGGTAGGTATGAGTTTTGCTTATGCACTTGTAAATCAAGGAGGCATTTGCAATGAACTTGTTCTTATTGATGTAAACCGCGAGCGAGCCAACGGCGAAGCGATGGATTTAAACCATGGTTTGGCATTTGCAAAATCAAATATGAAAATTTACGCAGGCGAATACAGCGACTGTAAAGACGCCGATATTGTGGTAATAGCGGCAGGTGTTGCGCAAAAGGAGGGCGAAACAAGGCTCGACCTTTTGCAAAGAAATGTTGAAGTTTTTCGCTCTATTATTACCCCTGTTGTAAAATCGGGATTTGACGGTATCTTCTTGGTAGCGACCAACCCTGTTGATATTATGACAAGGGTAACCTATGAACTTTCGCGATTTGGAGCGGCAAGAGTTATAGGTACGGGAACTTCGCTGGATACCGCAAGACTTCGCTATCTATTGGGCGATTATTTTACTGTTGACCCTAAAAACATTCACGCTTATGTTATAGGCGAACACGGTGACAGTGAGTTTGTGCCGCTTTCGCAGGTCATGCTTGCAACAAAGCACGTTTCTGAAATTTTAGATGACGAGAGAAATAATTACTGCATTGACGGTATGAATGAAATTGAGGAGCAGGTTAGAACTTCTGCTTATAAAATAATTAAAGCCAAAAGAGCGACTTATTATGGTATAGGTATGGCGATAACCAGAATTGTTAAGGCTATTTTGGGCGATGAAAACAGCGTTTTGACTGTTTCGGCAAAACTTTCGGGTGAATACGATGCAAAAGATGTATTTATTGGCGTTCCTTGTATTATTGGAAGAAACGGCGTTAAAGAAGTAGTTGAACTTTCGCTTACAGATGATGAAAAAGAGAAATTTAATAACTCAAAAAATGTGTTGAATGATAACTTTGAGGGTTTAAAACTATAATAAAAGTTGACATAAAACAAGTAGTTTGATTGACTGCTTGTTTTTTATTGTCGAATTTCAAAATTTTTGTCAAAATTTAAACAAAAAACTTTAATTTTACAGTAGATTTTTTATAAGTCTTATGTTATAATTAGTCTAGCATTATGTGTAGTTTTATATATCATAATGAAATTTTAATGATAATTTGAAAGAGAGGATTATTAATCTTATGAAAAAGCGTAAGGGTAATTTGCCTTTTAAAGGTACACCTGAACAAGAAGCACAATTAATGAAGGTAATTGAAAATCATAAGGGTCAAGACGGTGCTCTTATGCCTGTTATGCAAGAAGCACAGGATATTTACGGTTATTTGCCGGTTGAAGTTCAGCAGATGATTGCCAAAGGTTTAGGCGTTCCTGTTGAAAAGGTTTACGGCGTTGCTACTTTCTATTCACAATTTGCTTTATCGCCAAAGGGTGAATATAAAATTTCTGTATGTCTTGGTACTGCTTGCTATGTAAAAGGTGCACAAGATGTTCTTGACAGAATAACTCAAATTCTAGGTATCGGCGCTGACGAATGTACTCCTGACGGAAAATTCTCAATCGAGGCTTGCCGTTGCATAGGTGCTTGCGGTTTGGCACCCGTTATGACTGTAAACGATGAAGTTTACGGCAGACTTCAAAAAACCGATGTAGATGATATTCTTAAAAAATATATGTAATTTTACATACATTATTTATTGGAGATATAGTAATGAAGATTAGAGATATAAAAGAACTTTTAAATGCCGAGGTTCTGTGCTATGAGGAGGGACTTGATAAAGAAGTAAACTCCGCATGCGGTTCTGATATGATGAGCGATGTTTTAGCGTATGTGAAAGACCAGGCAGTTTTGCTTACAGGTCTTTTAAATCCTCAGGTAATTCGCACAGCCGAAATGATGGATATGGTTTGCATTGTTTTTGTCAGAAATAAAAAGCCTACTGAGGAAATGATTAAACTTGCAAGGCAACTTGAAATGGTTGTTCTTACAACTGATCTTCGTATGTACAATGCTTGCGGTCGTCTCTATTCCGAAGGGCTTGGCAGCAGCAAAGTAAACGGTGAAGTGTGATGAGCGAAGCAATTAATTTCCATTATGTAGTTGACGGTGATGATTTTACTTCGGCAGGTGAGGCAAGCGTTGACATTAAACGAAAACTCCGCCAGTTAGGTGTTGATCCTGCTATTATTCGCAGAGTTTCAATCGCAATGTATGAGGGCGAGGTTAATATGGTTATCCACGCTGACGGCGGAACGGTTGATGTTAATGTTTATGAAGATAAAATTGAAATGATTTTATCTGACGAAGGTCCCGGAATTGTAAATGTTGAACTCGCTATGAAAAAAGGTTTTTCTACCGCCCCCGATTATGTTCGTTCGCTCGGTTTCGGAGCGGGAATGGGGTTGCCGAATATGAAAAGTTATACCGACGGTATGCAGATTGATACGAAAATTGGCGTCGGCACCACAATTACAATGGTGGTAAACCTTAAATAAAAGTTTTATATCAAAAATCACAATGAAGGTGCATAGTTTATGAGCAATTTCATACACTCTGTTTCTCTTAATGTTTCAAAATGCAAAGGATGTACCTCATGTTTGCGTCGTTGCCCTACCGAGGCTATAAGAATTAAAAACGGCCACGCCGTTATTGATTCCGAGCGATGTATCGACTGCGGCGAATGTATAAGGGCTTGCCCGCATAAGGCTAAAAAAGCGGTTTGCAGTCCTTTTGACAAAATCAATGAATTTAAATATAAGATTGCTATGCCGGCTCCCAGTCTTTACGGTCAGTTTAATAATCTAGATGATATTGATTATTGTTTGCAAGGTCTTTTAGATATTGGTTTTGATGATGTTTACGAGGTTTCTTATGCCGCTGAGTTTATTTCGGCTTATACAAGGCTTTACCTTAAAAAGGAGAATATTAAAAAGCCGATAATTTCATCTGCTTGCCCGGTTGTGGTAAGGCTGATAAACCTGCGGTATCCATCTTTGTGCGATAATATTATGCCGATTGTTCCTCCTATGGAACTTGCGGCAATATTTGCAAGGAAAAAGGCAAAAAAGGAACATCCCGAACTTAAAGATGAAGATATCGGAGTTTGTTTTATATCGCCTTGTCCGGGTAAATCTTCTTATGTAGTGAATGAGGAACTCGGAAGAAAAGAAAATGTTGATGTTGTGCTTGCAATGAATGACATTTATTTTCGCCTGCTTTCGGTTATGAAGGGCGAAAAAACTCCGAAACCGCTGTCAAAATCCGGCTTGCTGGGTATAAGTTGGGCGGTATCAGGCGGTGAGTCTTCGGCGCTTTTCAGCGATAAATATTTAGCAGCAGATGGGCTTGAAAATGTTATTCAGGTTTTGGAAGAGATTGATAACGGCAAATTGCCCGAACTCGATTTTGTGGAACTTAACGCTTGCAACAGCGGTTGTGTAGGCGGTATACTTACCGTTGAGAATCCTTATATTGCAAAAGCAAAAATGCAATCGCTAAGAAAATATTTACCTGTGTCGGGTGCACACCCCGATGATGAAATACCAAAAGAAGCGTATTTTGAAAAGGTGAACAGTTTTAAACCTATTCAGCAGTTTTCTGACAATATGCAGGAGTCGATGAGGCTTATGAGCGAAATTCAAACAGTTTGCTCTACTTTGCCTGAAATTGATTGCGGTTCTTGCGGAGCACCTACCTGCCTTGCCTTTGCGGAAGATGTTGTTTTAAGAGGAGCCGATATCAACAGTTGCATTATTAATATGAAAGACTACCTTTTGAAAAAACTTGAAGAGAAAAAGGACGAGAGTTATGACAGTTAAAGAACTTCTTAAATTAGATGAATTTGAGGCGGTTAATATTTCTGATGACTCCCGAATAATAAAAGGCGGTTATTGCGGTGATTTACTCAGTTGGGTAATGGGCAGAGCCGAAGAAGATAATGTTTTTGTTACCATTATGGTTAATGTTAATGTTATTGCGGTCGCTTCGCTAATAAATGTTTCATGCGTTGTTATTTGCGAAAATGCCGAACTTTCCGATGAACTGATTAATGCCGCCAAGCAAAAAGAAATAAATTTAATTAAAACACCGCTCGCTTCTTTCGAGGCGTGCGCGTGCCTCTCAAATTTGATAAATGCGTAAATATTATTATGATTTGCATGTTCACTCTTGTCTTTCACCCTGCGGTGATAATGATATGACGGTGAATAACATTGCGGGAATGGGAAAAATAGCAGGACTTCAAATTATGGCACTTACAGACCATAATTCAGTTAAAAACCTGCCGTCTTTCTTTGTTGCTTGTGAGAATTACGGTATAACTCCTATCGGCGGAATGGAACTTACCACCGCTGAGGATATTCATATGATTTGCCTTTTTCCTTCGCTTGAAAATGCAATGCGTTTTGGCGAAGAGGTTGAGAAAAGGCGTATAAAAATCAAAAATAAACCTGAAATTTTTGGCGAGCAGGTAATATTAGATGAACAAGATAATATAATCGGTAATGAAGAGTATTTGCTTATTAATGCAACTTCGCTTTCGCTTGAAGAAGGTTATGAGTTGAGCCGTTCTTTTGGTGGCATCGCTTACCCTGCTCATATTGACCGAGATGCAAACGGCATTATTGCAGTTTTGGGTGATTTTCCCGAAAGTCCGAAGTTCACTTGTGCGGAATTGCACAATATAAAAAATGAGGAAGAGTATAAGAAAAAATTTCCTATACTATGTAACAAAAAAATAATCTGCTGTTCCGATGCACATTATCTTGATAAAATTCCCGATGCAAAAAATTATTTTGAATTAGAAGATAATTTATCAAATGAAGAGATAAGAAAAAACATTATTGAGTTTTTAAAGGATTAAATATATGAAAGAATTATCGCTGAATATACTTGATATTGCTGAAAACTCGCTTAAAGCAGGTGCAACGCAAGTTGAAATTCTTTTGACCGAAAAAGGTAACACTTTGACAATTGAAATTAACGATAACGGTTGCGGAATGAGCGAAAAAACGCTTGAAAATGTAATAAATCCTTTTTATACAACCAGAACTACCCGAAAAGTCGGGCTTGGTATTCCTTTTTTTAAAGAGGCTGCCGAGAAGACAGGCGGAAGTTTTGAGATTACTTCGGTAGAAAGCCAAGTTGATAAAGAAAACTGTGGAACAAAAGTAAAAACTTTGTTTTATACCGACAGTATTGATTTTACACCAATCGGTGATATTATTTCTACAATAACTACTTTAATTCACGGCTCGCCCGATGTTGACTTTGTTTTTAAACATAAGAAAAACGGCGGCGAAGTTAGTCTTGATACGAGAGAAATTAAAGCGGTTTTGGGAGATGATATTCCGTTGAACAGCATTGAGGTTATTGAGTTTATAAGAACAAGCCTTAAAGCTGAATATAATAGTTTATAAAAAATATAAATAACGAAAGGACAAAAAATTATGAAATCATTAGCAGAACTTGCAGCAATAAGAGAAAAAATGAAGAACTCAGTTGCTATGCGTGACGGAGCAAGCGGAATTCGTGTGGTAGTCGGTATGGCTACTTGCGGTATTGCTGCCGGTGCTCGCCCTGTTCTTAACACTCTTGTTGAAGGAGTTGCAAAAGAAGGTCTTTCAGAAAAAGTAACTGTTACACAAACAGGTTGCATCGGCATTTGCCAGTATGAACCTGTTGTTGAGGTTTACGAAGAAGGCAAAGATAAAGTAACTTATGTAAAAATGGATGTTGATAAAGCAAAAGAAGTTGTTGAACAACATCTTAAAGGCGGCAAAGTTGTCACCAAATACACAATAGGAAAATAATATTGGAGGAGAAATAATATGTATCGTGCCCATGTGCTGATTTGCGGCGGTACCGGATGTACTTCTTCCGGCAGTGTTGCAATACAAGAAACTTTGGCTAAACAACTTAAAGAAAAAGACCTTGAAGATGAGGTGAAAATCGTTCAAACAGGTTGTTTCGGACTTTGTGCCTTAGGACCTGTAATGATTGTTTACCCTGAGGGTACTTTTTACAGCCGAGTAACCCCCGAAGATGTTGAAGAAATTGTTGAAGAACATCTTCTCAAAGGCAGAATTGTTGAGCGTTTGGTTTATTCTGACACAGATGAGGAGAATGCAACTGAAACTTCGCTTAACGACACCACTTTTTACAAAAAACAAAAAAGAGTTGCTCTTCGAAACTGCGGTGTAATTAACCCTGAGGTTATTGATGAATACATTGGTGAGGGCGGTTATCAGGCACTTGGTAAAGTGCTGACCGAAATGACCCCTGATGAGGTTATTAAAACTATTCTTGATTCCGGTCTTCGCGGTCGCGGTGGCGGCGGATTCCCGACAGGACTTAAATGGAAACTTGCGGCAGGCAATCAGGCAGATCAGAAATATGTCTGTTGTAACGCCGATGAAGGTGACCCGGGTGCATTTATGGATCGTTCGGTTCTCGAAGGCGACCCTCATGTTGTGCTTGAAGCAATGGCAATTGCAGGTTACGCTATCGGTGCTTCGCAAGGTTATATCTATGTTCGTGCAGAGTATCCAATTGCTGTTCATCGTTTAAAAATAGCTATTAAACAGGCAAGAGAATACGGTCTTTTAGGCAAAAATATTTTTGATACCGGATTTGATTTTGATATTGATATTCGTCTTGGTGCGGGAGCATTCGTTTGCGGTGAGGAAACCGCTCTTATGACCTCTATTGAAGGTAACCGCGGTGAGCCGAGACCTCGTCCTCCGTATCCTGCTGTTAAAGGTTTGTTTGGTAAACCGACCATTCTTAACAATGTTGAAACATATGCAAACATTCCGCAAATAATTTTAAACGGTGCTGATTGGTTTGCTTCAATGGGTACTGAAAAATCAAAAGGTACAAAAGTATTCGCTCTCGGCGGCAAAATTAATAACACAGGCTTGGTTGAAGTTCCTATGGGAACCACTTTGCGTGAAGTTGTTGAAGAAATCGGCGGAGGTATTCCTAACGGTAAAAAATTCAAAGCTGCACAAACAGGCGGTCCTTCGGGCGGATGTATTCCTGCTGAACATCTTGATATACCAATTGATTATGATAACTTAATCTCTATCGGTTCGATGATGGGTTCAGGCGGACTTATCGTTATGGACGAAGATAACTGTATGGTTGATATTGCTAAATTCTTCCTTGAATTTACAGTTGATGAGTCTTGCGGTAAATGTACCCCTTGCCGTGTAGGTACAAGAAGATTGCTTGAAATTCTTGAAAAAATCACAAGCGGTAAAGGTACTTTGGAAGATATTGACCGTCTTGAAGAATTAGCCGCTTACATAAAGGCAAATTCGCTTTGCGGTCTTGGTCAAACCGCTCCTAACCCTGTTTTGTCGACTTTGCGTTATTTTAGAGATGAATATGAAGCACATGTTGTTGATAAAAAATGTCCCGCAGGCGTATGTAAAGACTTATTACAGTACACAATTATTGAAGATAAATGTAAAGGCTGTTCCGCTTGTTCGAGAAAATGTCCTGTTGGCGCAATTTCAGGCGAAATTAAGAGTCCGTTCGTTATTGACCAAACCAAATGTATTAAGTGCGGCGCTTGTATTGAAACTTGTAAGTTCGGCGCTATTGAGAAAAAATAAGGGAGGAAAAACTGATGGTAAATTTAAAAATTAACGGCATCGGGGTGCAGGTTGAAGACGGTGCAACCGTTCTTGAAGCGGCTCGTAAAGCAGGTATCGAAATTCCTACCCTTTGCTATATGAAAGAAATAAATGAAATCGGCGCTTGCCGTATCTGTATGGTAGAAGTACAGGAAATGCGTGGCGACGCACTTGGACCTGCAAGAATGGTTACCGCTTGCGTTTATCCTGCAAGTGAGGGAATGGTTGTTAAAACCAATACCGAAAAAGTTAGAAAAGCAAGAAAAACAACTCTTGAAATGATGCTTTCTACTCACAACCGTAAATGCTTGTCTTGCGTTCGTTCAGGCAACTGCGAATTGCAGACTCTTTGCTATGAATACGGTATTGAAAACGATGAACAGTTTGACGGCGTAGTACCTGAAAGCATTTATGATGACAGTGCTCTTCATATGATTAGAGATAATTCAAAATGCATTCTGTGTCGTCGTTGTGTTGCAGTTTGTAAAGAACAAGATGTAGGCGTAATTGGTGCAAACGACAGAGGTTTTGATACTCATATCGGTTGTACTTATGATAAAACTTTGGCAGAAGTAGACTGTATTTCTTGCGGTCAATGTATTGTGAACTGCCCAACAGGTGCTTTAAAAGAGCGTGACGATACTCAAAAAGTTTATGACGCTATTGCTGATGAAACTAAAACAGTTATCGTTCAAACCGCTCCTGCTGTTCGTGCGGCCCTCGGTGAAGAATTCGGATTGCCTATCGGCACAGATGTTGAGGGCAAAATGGTAGCAGCTTTGAGAAGACTCGGCTTTGATAAAGTATTCGATACCGATACAGCGGCTGACTTCACAATTATGGAAGAGGCTAATGAACTTATCGACCGTGTAACAAACGGCGGTGTTCTTCCTATGATTACTTCTTGTTCACCCGGTTGGATTAAATACTGTGAATATCATTATCCTGAATTTATTCCTAACCTTTCTACCTGTAAATCACCGCAAAATATGTTTGGCGGAATTATTAAATCTTGGTATGCTGAGAAAAACGGCTTAAATCCTGATGATATTGTAGTTGTTTCGGTTATGCCGTGTACCGCTAAAAAGTTTGAGGTTCAGCGTGAAGAACTTAGAAAAGATGTTGATATTTCTATCACCACTCGTGAACTCGCTCGTATGATTAAACGCGCAGGTATTCAGTTCAATTCACTTGCTGATGAAACATTTGACTCACCTCTCGGTGAAGCAACAGGTGCTGCTGTAATCTTCGGTGCAACAGGTGGCGTTATGGAAGCTGCTCTTCGTACCGCTTACGAGGTAATTACTAAGTCAACTCTTGAAGATGTTGATTTCACCACTGTTCGCGGAACAGAACCTGTTAAAGTTTCTGAAATCAAAGTAGGCGACCTTACAGTTAAAGTCGGCGTAGCATCAGGTGCAAAAGCCGCAAAAGAGTTGCTTGAAAGAGTTAAAAACGGTGAAGAGTTTACATTCATCGAGATTATGGGTTGTCCGGGCGGTTGTGTAAACGGTGGCGGTCAGCCAATTCAGCCTACATCTGTTCGTCAAACAGTTGACATTAAAGCCGAAAGAGCAAAAGCACTTTATAGCAATGATGCTGCTAAATTAATCAGAAAATCTCATGAGAATCCGTTTATGAAAGCAGTTTACGAAGAATACTTTGGTGCTCCTAACTCACATAAGGCTCATGAAGTTCTTCATACTTCTTATGTTGACCGTTCAAAAGATGTAATTATGTAATTGCATATTTGAATATAACAAAAAGCCTCCTATGGTAAAACATAGGAGGCTTATTTTTAAAACTTTTTAATCCCTTTTTTTGAGTTTTACTTTTTCGGTGTGGTTGCGTTTGTTTATAAATTCACGAATAAGCGAATATATCATAAGAATAACTACAATTCCGGCAATAATTATAACAGCAATTGAAATTACTGAAAAAACCACGCTTTTTACAATTTCACCCGTTTCGCCTTTTATTTTAAGGCTTATTGAATCAATAATGCCGTTAAACTCATCTGTTGTTTCATCATCGGGAACGCTAATGTTACTGAAAAATACAAATTCATAGCAGTTTCCGTCGATTATTGTAATAATGCTTTTGTAGGAATAGCCTGTATCACCGTTTCCGACTCTGCAATTAAACTCCATAAAGTCATAACCGTCAACTTTGATTACTTTCGGCTCACTAATACTGTCTTGATTGTTCTTTTTATAGGTAGATTTCAGCGTTTTTATAACTGATTTTTTATCGTTATCGTCCATAGGGGTAAAGTTTCCGATTGTTTGTGAAAACTTGTCCGATGTTATTTTAAAAGTAATTTGTCTGCCGTCGGTTTCGTCAAATGCATCAATATAGGTGCCGTCGCTTATTTTTTCAATAGCGTCGTTTTTATCAATCGGCATATTACTGAAATAGTCTGAACTTTTGTCAATGTCTTCATTTATGTAATATGTATAGTTGCCGGGTAGGGTAAGCGTTATTATATTCTCATCGAATGTTACCGACACTTTTTCACTTTTTGCAAGTGCAGAAGTGGAAAAAACTATTAAAAAAAGCGAAACTATAATTAAAAATGATTTGAAAATTTTCATTTTGTACTCCAATATAAATAATCTACTATATATAATAAAATAAAACAGCAAAAAAATCAAGTGAATTTTTAAATGTTAAAAATAAAATGTAAATATATTATTAAAAGTATAGAATTTTTGAGTGTTTTGTGTTATACTGTTAAAAAATTAGTAAGGATTTGAAGTGTAATGAAGAAAATACTTGCATTTATTGCAATTCTTATTTTGGCTATATCAACTTCGGGGTACAATTCTTTTGCCGCTGATACTACAACGTTAACTTTGGCAGATTCTATTGCGGCTCCCGACGGTGTGGTCGGAGTCAGCGTGAAAATGAGTAAAAATCAAGGACTATGGGGAATGATGTTTTCAGTAAGTTTTAATGCGGAATATTTTGAGTTTTCCGAAGTTAGAAATAATAACGATGTATTCTCAAATGACGCTTATATGATAGGACCTCGTGATTTTTCCGAAGGTAAAGTAAATGTGCTTATTACTCCTTCAGATTTGCAAAATAATAATATAAAAAACGGAAGTGTTTGTACAATATTTTTTAAAGTTGCATCTAATACGCCCGACGGTGAATATTCGCTGGATTTGACTGTAAGCGAGAAAGATGTTTGCGATGTAAACAGAAACAAGGTTGAAATTACACCTGTTTCCGGAAAAATTACGGTTGATAAAAACTATAAACCCAAAACTACGCAAAATACCGCCAAAGCTGGTGAAGTTATTGCTACTACCTCAAACGAAAACAGTAAAAAACCTTCCGCAAAGGGCAAAACTACTACAAAGCACTTTGAAAATATGACTGAAATAAACACCGTCTATGTTACCGATAAGAACGGCGAAGCTGTAACAGATAAAAACGGCAAAAAAGTTACTAAAAAGGTAATTGTTGATAAAGACAGCGGTCAGGTAATCGGTGATGAAGACGGCGAAAAATTCGAATCTAAGAATGGAAAAAACGGGCTTGAATTTTCGGTAATCATTTTAATTGTTATTTTCGCTTGCATTGTTTTTGGCTGCATCATCGTAGCAATAGTTACGTCGGTAAAGAAAAAACAGTTTAGAAAATAAATCATAAGTATCTTTGTCGAAATAATATGCACCCCAAGAGTTAGACACTCTTGGGGTGCATATTATTTGTCAGAATTATTATAATACTTTTGATAAAAAGTCCTTTAATCGTTCACTTTGCGGATAATCAAAAATCTGTGAAGGAGTGCCTTGTTCAACAATTTTGCCCTCGTCCATAAACAAAACCCTTGTTGCAACTTCTCTTGCAAACCCCATTTCATGGGTAACTGTAATCATAGTCATACCGTCTTTTGCAAGATTTTTCATAACCTCCAAAACTTCACCTACCATTTCGGGGTCAAGGGCACTTGTAGGCTCGTCAAAAAGCATTACATCAGGCTCCATACAAAGCGCTCTTACGATCGCAACGCGCTGTTTTTGACCGCCTGAAAGTTGGCTTGGATAATCGTTTGCTCTATCTTCAAGACCTACTGTTTTAAGCAGACTCATTGCCTTTTTTTTCGCTTCTTTTTCACTTTTTCTCAAAAGTTTTTTTGGAGCAATAGTCATATTTTTCAGTATTGTCATATGCGGAAAAAGGTTAAAATGTTGAAAAACCATTCCCATTTTTTGACGGTGCAAATTTATGTTGGTTTTTGGGTCGGTAATATCAGTTCCCTCAAATAAAATTTTTCCGTCGGTAGGTTCTTCCAAAAGGTTAAGCGAGCGCAAAAATGTAGATTTTCCCGAACCCGATGGACCGATAATTACGACAACTTCACCTTTTTTTATTTCGGTATCAATTCCATCCAGCGCTTTTACTTTGCCGTTTAAATAGTGCTTTTTAAGACATTCCACAACAATTAATGAATCATTATCTTTCATTTTTACGCAACCTTCTTTCCAAGCGTTTTACAAGAGAAGAGAGGATAATTACCAATAATAAATATATTAAGGCAACTGCGATAAGAGGCATAAATGCCGAAAAAGTTCTTCCTCTGATAATGTCGCCTGCTTTTGTTAAATCCATAACGCCTACATAACCTGCAACAGAAGTTTCTTTAATTAAAACAATAAACTCATTGCAAAGAGTGGGTAAAACCGTTTTAAACGCTTGCGGAATAATAATATGTATCATAGTTTGCGGATAATTAAAGCCAAGACTTCTTCCTGCCTCAAACTGACCATTATCAACTGACATAATTCCGCCTCTGAATATTTCGGCAACATAAGCGCCTGAATTTAATCCGAATGCAAAAACGGCGACCAGAGTACCGTCTTTTGCATTTGCAAAAATAATAAAATATGCAATCATAAGTTGAACAACAACAGGTGTTCCGCGAATGATAGTAAGATACAGGTTACAGATGAAGTTAAGAATTCTCATCACAACATAACCAAATCCACCTTTTTTCTTTAAAGAGGATTGGTTTTTGTCATAAGTCGAACGAATAGCCGCTATCACTATACCTATAACAAGACCAAGGATTAACGCCAAAAAGGTTATTTCTAACGTTGTTCCTAAACCTTTTAGCAGCGAAACCCATCTGTTTTCATCAATAAAATTCAGTTTAAACTGAGAATAAAAATCATCAAACATTTCAGATGTATCCTTTTATTATAATATAAATAAGGATGCTTTTTTAAATATAAAGCATCCTTATTAATTAACAATTTATTTTGATGGAATATATTTATCTACTATTTTATCAATAGTTCCGTCTTTTTTTAATTCGTCAAGTGCTTTGTTAATATCTTTTAATAAATCATCATTGTCTTTTGCAATTGCGATTGCATAATCTTCAACCGTGAATTCTGTTTGAAGAATTTCAAGTCCTTTGTTTGCTGCAACAAATGATTTTGCAGGTTCGTTATCAATAATTACACAACCTACCTTGTCACTTACAAGTGCCTGTACTGCATCAGCACCGTTTTTGTAACGAATTACATTGTTTTCACCGTATCCGCCGTTTTCTTCGGTATCCGAAGCGTAAATATCACCTGTTGTATCCTGCTGAACACCGATTTTGCCGCCTTCTTTAACCATTGTTGAAATGTCGTCAACAGATTTAACTTTTGAACCTGATTTAACGATTACAGACTGAATACCGGTAGCATAAGTAGTTGAAAAATTAACACTTTTCTTTCTTTCATCGGTTACGGTCATACCAGCCATACCCATATCATATTTGCCTGATTGAACACCGCCGATGATAGAACCGAATTCAACATCTGCAATTTCAAGTTTTTTACCCAATTTTTCAGCGATTGCTGTTGCAATTTCAACATCAATACCTTTGAAGTTTTCGCCTTCTTTATATTCGTAAGGCGGGAAATTGGCGTTTGTCGCCATTGTTAGAGTATCATCATCTGATGAACTGCCGCAAGATGCAAGTGAAACCACCATAGCAACTGACATAATTACGCATAAAATTTTTATAAACTTTTTCATGATTGCTTATCTCCTTAAAATAAAAATTTTTGTTTAAGACCTAGCAAAGTCTTTTTTGCATGTTAATATTATACAACTATATGAATAAAAATTCAAGACTTTTTTAAAATATAAGTAAATATAAGTAATTATAATAAAAAGATATATGAATTTACTCGTTTTTAAATAAAAATACATAAATATTAAAATATTATAATAGAACTCGTTTGTCGAAAAAACTTGAAAAAAGGTTAAAAAAATGTTATTATATAATGAATAGTTATTTAAGGAGAAAGTTTGATGAAAAAGTGGGTTTTTAAGCAGGCTGATAAAGCATTGGCGACCGATTTGGCAAAAGAGTGCGGAATTTCGGGTTTTACTGCGCTTTTGCTGGTTTCAAAAGGCATTTGCGACCCATTTGAAATTGATGAATTCTTATCCGATGAATTAGTTTTGCAAGACCCTTATTCTTTTGTCGATATGCAAAAAAGCGTCGAGAGAATAAATTTTGCTATTGAAAATAATCAAAAAATCGCAATTTTCGGTGATTACGATTGCGACGGCATAACTTCGACTGTTTTGCTTTACAGCGTATTAAAAGAACTTGGTGCGTGTGTTTCTTACCGAGTGCCTTTAAGAGACGAAGGTTACGGCATATCGGTGAGCGCAGTAGGTGAACTTAAAGAAAAAGGCGTTCAGGTTATTATAACCGTTGATAACGGAATAACTGCTTTTGAGGCGGTTGATTTTGCGAACAAATTAGGAATTGATGTTGTTGTTACCGACCATCATTTGCCGAGTGAAAAACTGCCGAATGCTTTTGCGGTAATTGACCCGAAAAGAGCCGATTGCCCATCTGAGTTTAAAGATTATGCCGGCGTTGGCGTTGCTTTGATGTTTTGTTCGGCGCTTTGTGATGCTCCTTTTGAAGATTTAATTTATTCTTACGGCGATTTAGTCGCTATTGGCACAATTGCCGATGTTATGCCTATTCTTAATGATAACAGAGGAATAGTAAAGCACTCGCTCGAACTTATTAAAAATTCTTCAAGATTGGGGCTAAAAGCGTTAGTTGAGGAATCAGGACTTAAAAAGGACAGTTTTAATACAAGCAGTGTTTCTTTTGGAATTGCACCGAGAATTAATGCGGCAGGCAGGGTGTTAGACCCTAATATCGCTATTGACCTTTTGCTCAGCACTGATGAAGAACAATCGAAAGATTTGGCAAAAAAACTTTGTGAGGCAAATATTAAGCGACAACAGCTTGAAAAAGATATTTTAAAACAGGCAGAAGAAAAATTGTCCGCTGACAACAGTATGATAAATGCGCCTGTTATAATTGTAAGCGGAGAGAATTGGCACAGCGGAGTAATTGGTATCGTTGCGGCAAGGCTTTGCGAAACCTTTTCACGCCCTGCTATTGTATTTTCTTTTGACGGCGAAATGGCTCATGGCTCTGCAAGAAGTGTTGATAATGCATCAATTTACAATATTATTGCTGAAAATCCGGAATTTGTCGATTCTTTCGGCGGTCATTCTTCGGCGGCAGGAATTTCTGTTAAAAAGGAGAATTTTAAAAAAGCGGTTGTGAACATTGAGAATTCCGCTAAAAAACTTTACCCCGAAATGCCTTTCAATCAATTAGAAATAACCTGCAAATTAAACCCTAAAAATGTTGATATTAATACTGTTTACGCACAAAAGGTTTTAATGCCTTTCGGCGAGAAAAACGAACAGCCGATTTATGCGCTTTGCGATATGGTTATTAAAAGTATTACCGAACTTTCAGGCGGTAAGCATTTAAAAATCGCCGTAAGCAGGCAGGACGAAGAAAAAACGCTTGAAGTTATGAAGTTTTTTACAACAATGAGCGAATTTGCTTATAAAACAGGCGACAGAGTTGATATTGCGGTAACGCTTGAAAGCAGTATTTTTAACGGTATTGAACGGGTTTCGGTTATAGTTAAAGATATTAAGCCTTTCGGCGTTGATGCGGATAAAACTTTAAAAGAACTGAGAAAATATCAGAATTTCAAATATTTCGGAGAAGATATTGAGTTAAAAATAGAACGGCAAAACATTGTTGATGTTTATTTAAAGATAAGAAATCTTAAAAAAATAACCGCAAACGAAACAGAACTTTTGTTGTTGTTCGGCAAAACTGATTTTTTGCGATTGAGAGTTATTTTAGATATACTTTTTGAACTTGATTTTATAAAATTTTCATATAGCGGAAATTATAATATTGAATATATTGAAAATGTAAAGAAAAAAGATTTAACCGAATCGTCGGTTTATAATTTATTCTGTTAGAAAGGGTGTGAAAAGATTTATGTCTTACAGTGAATATTCTTTTGACGATATTTTAAAAGCAATTAAAAAACAGAATAAAGATTACGATACCGAACTCATAAAAAAGGCTTATTTATTCGGCGAAAAGGCGCATGAAGGTCAGTTTAGAAAATCAGGCGAAAAGTATTTTAATCACCCTACCGCAACCGCAATAATTGTAATTAATCTCGGTATGGATAATGAATCGGTTGTGGCCGCCTTATTACACGATGTTATTGAAGATACGCCGATAACAGCCGAAGAAATAGAAAAAGAATTCGGCTCAGATGTTAGAGGGCTTGTTGAGGCACTTACAAAGATAGCACAACTTCCCTTTGTTTCCCGTGAGGAGGCACAGGCTGAAAACATTAGAAAAATGGTGCTTGCAATGTCGGAAGATATTAGAGTTATCATTATAAAACTCGCTGATAGACTTCACAATATGCGTACTATAAACGGGCATAAATCCGAAGATAAAAAGAGGGATATTGCAAAAGAAACGCTTGATGTTTACGCACCTATCGCTCACAGGCTTGGTATTCGCCCAGTTAAAGAGGAACTTGAAGATTTGGCTATCAGGGTACTTGACCCTGTTGCTTATAAAGAAATTGAACAGTCTTTGGCACTTCATAAAGACAAGAGAGAGAATTATCTGAATTCGATTATTGAGCGAATAAAAAACCGTCTTAACGGAGTTGTTCCTGATATAAAAATTGACGGCAGAGTAAAATCAATTCACGGTATTTACCGAAAAATGTATATGCAGGGTAAATCTTTTGATGAGATTTATGATATTTATGCGGTTAGAGTTATTACTGATACCGTTGCAAACTGCTATAATATTTTAGGATATATTCACGATTTGTTTCGACCCATTCCAAACAGATTTAAAGATTATATTTCAACACCTAAACCGAATATGTATCAGTCGCTTCATACCACCGTTTTACCGAGAGAAGGTATTCCTTTCGAGGTGCAAATTAGAACTTATAAAATGCACGAAACGGCGGAATACGGTATTGCCGCACATTGGAAATACAAAAGCGGTGTGAAAAACGACCCGCATTTTGAAGATAGGCTCAACTGGGTTCGCCATTTGCTTGAAAATCAGCAAGAAAGCGAAAATCCGCAAGAAATAGTTACTACAATTAAAAATGATTTGGCACAGGACGATGTTTTTGCGGTAACGCCGAAAGGTGATATAATAAATCTGCCTGTCGGCTCTTGCGTTATTGATTTTGCTTATGCAATTCATTCCGCAGTCGGCAACAAAATGGTCGGCGCAAAGGTTGACGGTAGAATTGTGCCTATTGACTATAAAATAAAGACAGGCGAAGTTGTAGATATTCTTACAACCTCACAGCCTCACGGCCCGAGCCGAGATTGGCTTTCGATTGTTAAAACAAGCGAAGCCAAAAACAAAATTCGTACTTGGTATAAAAAAGAAAAACGTCCTGAAAATATTGAACGGGGTAAAGAAGAACTTGAACATGAGTTAAAACGCAATAATATTGTTTTAACCGATGACGAGTTAGAAGAAGTTTTGCAAAGAATTGCGAACCGTCAGGGTTATAAAAGCGTTGAAGATGTTTATGCCGCAATCGGTTACGGCGGTTTGCTTATTTCGAGATTTATTTCAAGAATTAAAGAGGATTACAAAAAAACCAAAGTTAAGCCGAATTTACCGCTTGAAAATGTTGTTACTATCCACAACGAAAACAATGATGAGATAATAACGGTTGACGGAACCGACAACTGCCTTATTAAACTTTCAAAATGCTGTAATCCGCTTCCGGGCGACCCAATTATCGGCTTTGTAACAAGAGGTCATGGAATTTCGGTGCATAAAAGAGATTGTGTAAATGTGCCTCGCGATATGACAAAATGCGAAGAACCGGAGCGCTGGGTAAAGGTGAAATGGACGGGTAAGAATACTGAAAGTTTTATCTCAACGCTTACAATTCACTCAATCAATCGCGCACAGATGGTTGCAGATATTGCAATGGAAATTGCCAATATGCATGTGCTTTTGCACAGTATTTCGGGTAGAGAAGATAAACAGGGCAATTGCGTTACAATTATTAATATCAGCATTGAGAGTTTGGAGCATCTTAATAATATTATAAACAGGCTCAAAAAGGTTTCGGGCGTTTATCAGATAGAAAGAACGGGAATGTAAAATGTCGATTTTGAAATTTGAAATAGGTCCGCTTTCCACCAACTGCTACTTGTATATAGATGATAAAACAGGGGAAGCGGTGGTAATAGACCCCGCTTTTCCTACCGAAAAATTGATTGAAAATATAAAAAAAGTAAATTTAAAATATATTCTTTTAACTCACGCTCACGCCGACCATATTATGTCGGTTTCAAAGATAAAAGAATTAACTTCTGCAAAAACAGTCGCTCACAAATGCGAAGAAAAACGGCTTTTGGGTGATGAGTCGAATTTGTATGAAGCGCTCGGTTGCTATGATATGCCGTATGCCTCACAAAATGTCGATGTTTTTGTAGATGACGGCGATGTAATAGAGTTCGGAACAAAGATAATAACCGTTTTGCACACTCCGGGTCATACCGACGGATCGGTTTGTTATATGAGCGAAAATTTTATTTTTTGCGGTGATACTGTTTTTGCAGGTTCTTACGGCAGAACCGATTTTAAAAGCGGAAGTTATTCCGATTTGATTGATTCGTTTCACAAATTGTTCTGTTTGCAGGGAGATTATTTATTGTATCCGGGTCATCAGGGCTCAACAACGCTGAATGACGAAAGAAATTTTAATCCGCTTTCGAGGTATGTATGATAAAACTTGAATTAATAGGCAATGATTACAAATATGAAATTGAAAATATAATACAGTTGTTTTTTCCCGAACAAAAAGTATCGTTTTTAAGCGGAGATTTTGCGAAAATTTCGGTTTTTAAATACCAACTTTCGCTCTCTGTTTCTGTACGCATTTTTGACAAGTTTCATTTTAAGCAGGCTTCCGCTTATGTTGAATCCGATTGCGAAAGGATTCTTTGCAAACTGCTTTTTGAAATTTTAAGCGAGGTTACGGGGATTTTGCCTAAATGGGGCATTCAAACAGGTGTAAGGCCTACTAAACTTTTGCGTAATTTAACTAAAAAGAACGGTGAGAAATACGCCGAAGATTTTATGAAAAATAAAATGCTCATTTCCGATGAAAAATTTAAACTCGCAGAAGATATTGTTGCTTTGCAGGACGATTTGCTTAAAAAATTCGATGAAAATTCGTTTAGTTTGTATATTTCAATTCCGTTTTGCGCTTCTCGCTGTTCTTACTGCTCTTTCATTTCTCACGATATTGCAAAATCGAAAAACCTTATTCCCGATTATGTTGAAATGCTTTTGAAAGAGATTGAAGAAACAGGAAAAGTAGCCAAAGATTTAGGTCTTACGCTTCAAACTGTATACATAGGCGGAGGAACGCCCACTGTTCTAGATGCACAACAGTTGAAAACTATTATGCAGGCGGTACATAAACATTTTGATACCGAAGATTTGCTTGAATTTACTGTTGAGGCAGGCAGACCCGACACAATTACAAAAGAAAAACTTATTGTATTAAGAGATAACGGTGCAACAAGAATTTCAATAAATCCGCAGACTTTAAACGATGAGGTTTTAAAAATAATTAAGCGAAATCACACCGCAAAACAGTTTTTTGAGGCTTATGAACTTGGCTTAAGCGTAGGATTTGATAACATAAATACCGATTTAATAGCAGGGCTTCCCGGCGACAGTTTTGAAAGTTTTTGCGATACTCTTGAAAGAATCACCGATTTAGCACCATCCAATATTACGGTGCATTGTCTTTCGGTAAAGCGGTCTTCAACGCTTGTTTACAACGGAAACGAGCGTTATAATCCAGAAGGAAAAGTCGTTTCGGATATGCTTGGCGTCTCGCAAGAAATCCTTCGAGAATGTTCTTATAATCCGTATTATATGTACCGTCAGAGTAAAATGTCGGGCAATAATGAGAATATTGGCTGGGCAAAGGCAGGGTTTGAAAGTTACTATAATATTTTTATTATGGAGGAAATTCAAACAATTCTGGCACTTGGCGCAGGAGGTTCTACCAAACTTGTTAAAGACGGAAAAATCGAGAGGGTATTCAATTACAAATATCCTTATGAGTATATCAGAGGATTTAAAGAAATTGTGAACCGAAAGCAAAAAATTTATGATTTTTTTGAATAAACGGTTGATTTT
Source organism: Oscillospiraceae bacterium (assembly GCA_902773485.1). Classification (GTDB taxonomy): domain Bacteria; phylum Bacillota; class Clostridia; order Oscillospirales; family Acutalibacteraceae; genus RUG11462. Next base: position 15,774 of record CACYEQ010000020.1, on the reverse strand, counting down.
GCCTGCGAATGGTTATATAATATAAATACGAATATTTTTGAAAGGGAGTACTTGAAATGGGCTTATTTGAAGAAACAGTAGTAAAAGCGAAAGACGCATTTGATGTAGCGGCTAAAAAAACTAATGAAGTTATAAGTATTCAGAAGCTGAAAATCAGCGCTGCAAGAGTTGAATCTCAAATTTCGAAAGATTACGAGATTTTAGGCAGAATGTTTTTCGATGAGAAAGCGAATGACGAAGAATTAAGTGAGTCATACAAGACAGTAATAGAAGGCATTAAAGATTCCAGGGAAGAACTTGAAGCCATTAAAGCACAGATTGACGAGCAGAAAAGAACAAAAAAATGTACTAAATGCGGTGCTAAAAATTCCGATACTTCAAAATATTGCGGCGAATGCGGCGAAAAACTTTAATTTTTTAGTTTAAAAGGCTGGTTCATTAGAAATCAGCCTTTTATTTTTTATTAAGAAAGGAAAAAATATGAAAATAGGACTTGTAATTGCCGATAATTTAGAGTTTGACCCGATTGTAAATATTTCAAAAATGTACAACGGAACATCTTTTAGCATATGTGGGGATAGAGCGTTAAAATTTGAAACATTCGGCGGAAATGTAATTATTGCGGTACTTTGCGGTGTAGGTAAAGTAAATGCGGCAGGTGCAACCGCCTCGCTTATTTGCAAAGAGAAGCCCGATTGCATTATAAATTTCGGACTTTCAGGTGCAATTTCAGGGGTGTATAAAGATGAACTTGTTATAGGAACTAAGTTTATTGAACATGATTTTGATTTAACGCCGCTCGGCTATAAACCGGGTGAAAAATCGCAAAGAGTTTCTTTTTATGAGCCTGATAAAGAGTTGTATGATAAATTTACAAAAAAATTCTCATCGCTTAACCCCTGCGTTTTTGTGACGGGTGATATGTTTGTTTCTTCAAACGAGAAAAAGGATTTTATTATTAAAAATTTCGGCGGTGGTTGTTGCGATATGGAATCTGCCGCAGTTGCTTCGGTTTGCTATAAGTGTGAAGTGCCTTTTGTTTCTTTCAGAAAACTTTCTGATGATGCCGACGATACTGCAAAAGATACTTACCGAAAAATAAATAAATTAAAAGAAGATGTGCTGATTAAAATGGTAATTTCGCTTTTCGGGTGACATTACTTACAAAAAAAGCATAAAAAAATGTTTGTTTTATAGAAAAATTTAATAAATTTCAATATTTTACTTGCAAAATAAGTAAATATAGTATAAAATTACTATTGTAAGTACCCTATGGGGAGAATTTTGATGATTAAAGATTTTGATTTTAAACAAAATTATAATATAGATGACCTTTTAAAAATAATGGAAATTCTTCGTAGTGAAGAGGGTTGCCCCTGGGATAAGCAGCAGACTCATGACTCTATAAGAAATAACTTTTTGGAAGAGGCTTACGAAGTTGTCGATGCAATTGATCGTGATAACAAAGTTGATTTAAAAGAGGAGTTGGGCGACTGTCTTTTACAGGTTGTTTTTCATTCGCAAATTGCAAAAGAAAACGGCGATTTTGATATAGAAGGCGTTGCCGACGGTATTTGTAAAAAACTGATTTTAAGGCATCCGCATATTTTCGGCGAGGTACAAGCCGATACGGCTGAGAAAGTTCTTGATAATTGGGATAAAATAAAAATGACTGAAAAAGGTCAGCAAAGTTATACAGATACGCTTAAAAGCGTGCCAAAAGCGTTTCCTGCACTTATGAGAGCGACAAAGGTGCAAAAGCGTGCTGCAAAAGCAAACTTTGATTGGGAAGATGTTTACGAGCCTTTGATGAAAGTAGGCGAGGAATTATCTGAGCTTGAAGAGGCGGTTGAGGACGGTTGCCCTTATAAAATTTCGGAAGAATTCGGCGATATGCTTTTTGCTGCGGTTAATGTATCGAGATTTTTAAAAGTTGATGCAGAGCAAACGCTTGCAAATGCTACCGATAAATTTATCAAAAGATTTGAAAAGGTTGAACAAAAGGTGGAAGAAAAAGGCATTGATATGAAAAATGCCACATTGGAAGAACTCGATGCCGTTTGGGACGAAGTAAAATCAGAAGAGTAGGTTTTTAGACTTAATGTCTTTAAATAAAAAATAATCTTGGAGGAATTAGAAATGAACAAAACAGAATTAGTTGCATCAGTTGCTGAAAAAGCAGGTATTTCAAAGAAAGACGCAGACGCTGCTGTTGCTGCATTTGTTGACACAGTTGTTGAAGCAATGAAAGCAGATGACAAAATTTCTTTGGTAGGTTTTGGTACTTTCTCAGTTAAAGAGAGAGCCGCTAGAACAGGTATCAACCCATTAACCAAAGAAAAAATCGAAATTGCTGCTTCAAAAGTACCTTCTTTCAAAGCAGGTAAAGCATTTAAAGATGCTTTAAAATAATTTAGTAAATTATTTATCGAAGCGACTGATTTTTTCGGTCGCTTCGTTTTTTAATGAATTTCAAAAAAGGAGTATTATTATGAAAGTTTTAAATATTGATACCGAATATTATCTTTATCCGAAGGATATTGTATCGCAATCGGATTTTGCAAAATTTTTAAATAATACAAGCGATAAATTTATATCTTTAAAAAAACTTTTGCAAGAAAGATGTGTTGAACCTTATTTTATTTCTGAGGATATAAAAGAGGTTGTGTTAAATATTAACAATATAAACGAGTTTTCCGATGCGGAAGTTGTTGTTATGGAAAATGAGGCTTATGAACAAATGCTTGAAAATATAAAAAAGAAGCTTTGCAAAAAATGTGAATATAAAGACGATTGTGAAGATTTGAGAGAGGTGCTTTGTTTAAACGGCACTTGTATTAGCTTTTGTGAGGAATAACTATGAGATTGGATAAATATCTAAAAATTTCCAGAATAATAAAACGCCGTACTGTTGCTAATGACGCTTGCGATGCAGGCAGAGTTTTGGTAAACGGTAAATCACAAAGAGCATCTTATGATATAAAGGTCGGCGATGTTATTGAAATAAATTTCGGAAATAAGCCTTTTAAGGCGAAAGTTGTCTGTGTAAAAGAAGTTGTAAAAAAAGAAGAAGCAAGCAATTTATATAGAATTATTCAGTAAGAATTTAACAGAATAAAAAGGCCGAAAAAAGATTGATTTTCGATTTTTTTTATGATATACTTATTTAAAAGCAAAGAGAGGGAAATGAACGCTTTCAATCTTGAAAAAGCAATGAAGTATTACGATAATAATGTTTCTTTCGGCAGTGCAAAAATAGTGTATAAAGGAGAACTCGGTTTATTAAAAAATGTAAGTGAAAAAAGCAAAAGAGATAAACCGTTTTTTATGTATTGCACAACTAGAATAATTATTTCCGCAACCGATATGCAATTGATTAAAATATTGGAAAGGGTCTGATTTTTTTATGGGCTAGGCTTTTTCACTTTAATAAACGTCGAAAGTTCAAAAAGTCCCGTAGGTGAATTCGGCTGGGACGATGCCGAAATTCTTATGTTTTGATTTATACTAAAAATAATTTTTAAAATTTTTTTGCTGTCATGTTTTGGAGCGGAATCTGAGATATGAGCAACAAATAAGCTTTGAGATGCAGTTTTATGAAGATTTAGGATTGTGATTATATGAAAAAATGCTATAAACTTTTAGCCACTGTATTATGTTTTTCAATTATGCTTACTGTTTCCGCTTGTTCGGATTATGATAACAAAGAATCGGCTAAACAGGTTACTTATAATACGCTTTTTAAACAGCCTTCTACTCCTGTGCCGAACACTAAGATAACTCAAAAAACGCAAACAGAACAAGCAATTGATGAGGTTACTGAAACTCAGATTGAGAGCATTACCTTGCCCGAAAGAACGGAAAACAGAATTTTTTACGAGCAGGTTGCCGAAATGCGAAATATTTCTTCGGAGCAACTATTGCAGGAAATTAACATCGGTATAAATATAGGCGATTCTTTTGATTATTGCGGTCTTGGAAAAGACAAAGAAGTTGAGGAATATTTAACTGCAAACGGCAATCCCATAGTTACCGAATCTCTTATTGAATCTTATTATAAAGCGGGATTCAAGGCGGTTAGAATACCGGTTTCTTGGACTGACCATATTGAAGATGACGGAACTATAAATGCCGATTGGATTGATGCGGTACGAGAAATTGTCGGCTATATTATTGACAGAAATATGTACTGCATTATCAATTCCGAAAACGACCAGATTTGGCTTACCACATCAAATAAAAATTTTGCAAAAACAAAACAGAAGTTTTCGAAAATGTGGCACAATATTGCCGCTAATTTTAACGATTTTAACGATCATCTTCTTTTTGAATCGGTAGGTGAAATACTCAAAAAAGATAATGATTTCAGCGACCCGAGTAAAACCGATTTAAGCAATGCCAATAAATTAAACTCTGCATTTGTCAAAGCGGTAAGGGCAACAGGCGGCAATAATGCTAAAAGACATTTGATAGTTACATCTTATGGTTCGTTTGTTGATGATAATACTATATCGGGCTTTAAAGTGCCGAGCGATACTGCAAAAAACCATCTTATTGCAAAAGTCAATGCATTTGTGCCGAGTTCGTTTTGTCTTGATGAAAGCGGAAACAAACTTTGGGGAACCGAAGATGATAAAAAGTATTTGCTTACGGTATTAACAGGTATTTATGATAAGTTTAAATCTATCGGTATACCGTTAATAATCGGAGAATTCGGCGTAATAAATAAAGGCAATGAATCTTCAAAGATTGCGTATTCAAAGTATTTTTTGCAGGTAACCTATAATTACTATATAAATTGCTTTTGGTATGATGACGGTAAAGACTTTTGTCTAATAAATCGCAGAGATTACTCGAAAAAGCATGAAAAATTAATAAAAACATTGATAAAATCAGCAAAATGATGAATTATTAATAGTAGTCATCACATTGTTTGGTAGAATTAAACAACTAACAAAGTGAGGTTTTTATTGACAAACTCGTGGAATTAGTATATAATATATATAATATAGTAGGAATATTTAATAATGTAGTTGTTATATAGTTGTTGAAAAAATTATTGAAGTAGTGAGTTATGATGGAAAAAGGAATAGTAATTAAGTATTATAAGAAGGTTTTCAAAACGAAAACCTATCTTTGTGTACAATAAAACCATACATTTAATGTGTGGTTTTACTTTTATTATACTAATAATTTGTTTTTCTATATTTTCAATTCTTTTGAATAGCAGTTTATACAATAGTATTGCAATTGTTTATAAAATGAGAATTTATTATTGTAAAACAGGAGGTGTTGGGCGTTGACAAGTTCTCAGAAAGATTTAATAAATCTTTTGAAAAAGAGTATGTTCGGGAACGAACTTGAAAACTCTGAAATAAACTGGAAATTAGTTTATAATGAGGCTTTGTTACAAGCAGTTTTGGCTTTTGTTTACGACAGCACCAATGATATTGAAAATATTCCCGAAGATGTTTATAGGGGTTTAAAGCAATACACTATTTCGGTTATGCTAAAAAACGAGCAAGTATTTCAAGGGCAACAAACTCTTGTAGAACTGCTTGAAAAAAACAATGTTGATTATGCTGTATTAAAAGGTCTTACAGTGGCAATCAACTATACAAAACCCGAACTGCGAACTTTGGGTGATGTTGATTTTTTAGTAAGAAAAGAAGAGTTCCAAAGCGTTAAAAAGTTGCTTGTTGAAAATGGATATACACTATTAAGAGATGAGGGAACCCATTTTCATTGTTCTTTGAAAAAGCAAGATGTTCTTTTTGAAATGCATTTAGAAATGAGCGAGTTTCCGAATACGCCGTTCGGCAGAGATTTGAGAGAGTTTTTAGATAATGCTCTTGATGAATTTGAAGAATATGAATATCAAGGCGAAAAATTTAAAGGTTTGAGCTTAAAATATCAAATGTTTTCGTTGCTTTTGCATATGGAAAGGCATATTTTAAAAGACGGGTTGGGACTTCGTCAATTGCTTGATTTTGGCTTTTTTGTTGATAAACACCCTGAAATTATGAGCGATGACAAATATGTTAGTTTACTCAAAAAATACGGACTTTATAAAATGGCAACTGTTTGTGTTGACTTGATGAATAAATATTTTCTTGATAAGGAAACAGAAAATCCAACCGCCGATATGCTTATTGAGATGTCTTTAAAAAGAGGAAATTTCGGGGTTAAAACTTCTCATGATGAATCTTTAAGCAACAGAATTATCGGTGATAAAAGCGGTGCAAACAGAATCACTGTTATAAGGTGGTTTAATTATTTTAAATTTAAATCAAGATACTCATGGAAATTAGCAACAAAATATCCGTGGATTAGTAATTTTGGATTTATCTATTTACCGATTAGATATTTTTGCAGAAGAGTAACAGGAAATAAAAAAGCGGTAGATTTGGGTGTTGTTATAAATACATCGAAAAAAGCGAATGAATTATTCAACGATTTAGAACTTTTTAATTTTGATAACGTTTAATTATAATTCAAATCAAAGGAGTGTAAAAAATGAAAGGTATAATACTTGCAGGCGGTTCGGGAACAAGGCTATATCCTATGACGCTGGTAACCTCAAAGCAACTTTTACCTGTTTATGATAAGCCAATGATTTATTATCCGTTATCAACTCTTATGTTGGCAGGAATAAGAGATATTATGATTATTACCACGCCTGAGGATAGCGATAGTTTCAAAAAATTGCTTGGCGACGGAAGTAGTTTTGGTGTAAAACTTTCTTATGCCGTTCAACCCTCGCCTGACGGCATTGCGCAAGCATTTATTATTGGCGAGGATTTTATCGGTAATGATTCTTGTGCACTTTGTCTTGGCGATAATATTTTTTACGGAAATGGGTTTACAAAGAAATTGAAAAAAGCGGTTGAAAACAGCAAAAACGGAATTTGTACGCTTTTCGGTTACTTTGTAAATGATCCCGAGCGATTTGGGGTTGCCGAATTTGATAACGAAGAAAATGTTCTTTCAATTGAAGAAAAGCCTAAAAAGCCTAAATCAAATTATGCAGTAACAGGCCTTTATTTCTATGATAACAGAGTGGTTGATTTCGCTAAGAAGGTTAAGCCTTCTGCAAGAGGTGAGCTTGAAATAACAACACTTAACAATATGTATCTTGAATCTAACTCTATTAAGGTTGAACTTTTAGGTCGTGGATTTGCTTGGCTTGATACCGGTACTGCTGACAGTTTGGTTGAAGCCGCTGATTTTGTCAAAACAGCACAACTTTCAGGTATTGAAATTTCTGCTTTGGAAGAAATTGCTTATAACTTTGGATGGATTGATAATAAACAACTGTTGTCAGTTGCCAAAAAATACGGTAAGTCAAATTACGGAAGATATTTGAAAAAAATAGCAGAAGAAAGAATTGTTATAAAATAAGGGGAATTTATGAGAATACTAGTTACGGGCGGTGCCGGGTTTATCGGTAGCAACTTTGTGTATTACGAACTTAAAAATCATCCTGATGATAAAATAGTTTGTCTTGATGCACTTACATATGCAGGTAATTTGCATACGCTTGAAAGCGCTATGCAAAATGATAATTTCAAATTTGTAAAAGGCGATATTGCTGATAGAGAGGCTGTTTATAACCTCTTTGAACAAGAAAAAATTGATATAGTTGTTAATTTTGCGGCAGAAAGCCATGTTGACAGAAGTGTAGAAAATCCCGAAATTTTCTTAAAAACAAATATAATAGGTACATCGGTGTTGCTTGACGCTTGCCGAAAATACGGTATAAGGCGTTATCATCAAGTTTCTACCGATGAAGTTTACGGCGATTTACCGCTTGACAGAACGGATTTGTTCTTTACCGAAACAACTCCTATTCACACTTCTTCGCCGTATTCTTCTTCAAAAGCGGCGGCAGATTTGCTTGTTCAGGCATATCACAGGACATACGGGTTGCCGATAACAATTTCAAGATGTTCAAATAACTACGGCCCTTACCATTTTCCTGAAAAATTAATTCCGCTGATGATTTCGAGAGCGTTGGCTGATGAAAGTCTGCCCGTTTACGGCAAAGGCGAGAATGTTCGTGATTGGCTTTACGTTGAGGATCATTGCTCGGCGATAGATTTGATTATTCGTAAAGGCAAAGATGGCGAGGTTTACAATATCGGAGGTCACAATGAGCGAACAAATTTAGAAGTTGTTAAAACAATTTTAAAAGTTCTCCAAAAGCCTGAAAGCCTTATAACTTATGTAACCGACAGACCGGGTCACGATTTGAGATATGCTATTGACCCGACAAAGATTCATAATGAACTCGGTTGGCTGCCGACAACTAAGTTTGACGACGGCATTAAGAAAACAATAAAATGGTATCTTGATAATAAACCATGGTGGGAGGAAATTCTAAAAGGTGATTATCAAAACTATTATGAAAAAATGTATGGGAACAGGTAAGAAGTTAGGAGATATTTATGAATATTTTAGTTTATGCTCATTATGCTGCACCTTATAGAGGAAATTTTATTCAGTCAATTGAAAAATTCAAGAATCTTGCTGAAAAAACGGCAATAATGTTCTTTTTGGTTTTTGTAAAGATACCGAAAAAAGGTCAAAAGATTGGATAAATGATTTTTCTAAAAACACTGTTTTGACTGATTTTTTTGACGCTAATAGTCTGTCAGATGTTAAATATATAAGAAATTTTGTTAAGGAAAATAATATTAGTATTATTTATCTTCATTTTGTATCTTTTAAAGATATTATTTATTTTAAACTTGCTGTTAAAGGATTGAAAAATGTTAAAATATTATGGCATGTGCATCACCGTATTCCGCAAAGTAAAAAATTTATAAGAAAACTTATTTTAAGCGGAGTTTCAATAATCGGTTGTAGTTCAACTGTTGCAGATGAAGCCATTTCAATAAAAGGCTCCGATAAAAATGTGTACTTTGTTGAAAATGCTATTGATTTTTCAAGACTTGATGTTGTAACAAAAGAAAATGAGTATAAGCATTATTTTGATAACGATGAATTCAAGATACTTATGTTTGGTTTTTCTTTTAAGACTAAGGGTGTTGATATTGCTCAAAAGGCGGTCGATAAACTTATCAAAAAAGGATTGAATATACATCTTTATATCAGCATTTCTTCAAATTATGATATCGTAAAAGAGGAAACCGAAAGAATATTTTCGAAAATTCCCGATTGGTTGACTTTTTTACCCCCTAACAATCAAATCAGTATTTATTACAGAAATTGCAATGTTTACTTGTCTGCCAGCAGAGAAGAAGGTTTTTGTTATTCTTTGGTTGAGGCGGCTTATAACAAAAGAGGTTTGATTGCGTCAATAATTCCCGCCCAAAGAGATTTGCAACTTAGATGTTGTAATTGGTTTAAGAGTGAGGATGTAGATGACTTAGCCGATAAAATTGAATTGTTATATAATAACTACGATAATGAGGCTGAACTTGAAAAACAAAAACAGGAAGTCGTGGCAAAATATGATATTGATGTATGGGCGAAAGAGGTATTCGACATATTTAATATTTTAGTTTGAATTCGATAACAATAGTCTAAATGAAAATTAGTTACAGGTATCGACAGCATGTACACAAAATGAAATTAACGGGATAATCAATATTTGTTCCGGAAAGCCTGTAAGTCTGGCTGAAAGAGTGAAAGATTTATTAAAGAGAATAATTATAATATTGAATTAAAATACGGGGCATTCCCTGACAGAGCATACGATTTAGATGCTGTTTGGGGAAATAATTATAATATTCAGAAAATACTAAAAGCGAAGGATAAATAATGAGTAAAAGTTCTAATTTATACAATTATTTAGTTTCGGTAATAACGCCGGTTTATAATTGTGAAAGTTTTATAGAAGAGACTATAAAATGTGTTCAGAATCAAACATATTTAAATTGGGAACTTTTATTGGTTGACGATTGTTCGCCTGACAATTCCGCAAGCATTATTAAAAAACTTGCAGAAACAGATAATCGTATAAAATATTTCAAATTAAATGAAAACAGCGGTGCGGCGGTTGCAAGAAATTTTGCTCTTGAAAAATCGCAGGGTAGATTTATTGCTTATTTGGATGCAGATGATGTTTGGTATAAAGAAAAACTTGAAAAACAAGTTAGGTTTATGATAGAAAAAAATTACGCTTTTACCTGCACCGATTATAAAAAAATAGACGAGCAGGGAAAAACGCTTAAAAAAGTTGTTAAAATACCTAAAAAAGTTGATTATAATCTCTATTTAAGAAATACTATTATTCAAACAGTAGGGGTAATGGTTGATACAAATATTACCGGAAAAGATGTTTTGAAAATGCCTAATATCAGAAGAAGACAGGACGCCGCTACATGGTGTCAAGTTCTTAGAGCAGGGTATGACTGTTATGAAGTTCCTGAAACACTCAGTTGTTACAGAGTTGTCAAAAATTCGCTTTCAAGTAATAAATTCAAAGCGGTGAACGGTGTTTGGCACTTGTATCGGGATATTGAAAAACTTTCGCTTTTTAAAGCATGTTACAGTTTTGTCGGATATTCTTTTCATGCTGTATTGAAAAGAATATATATAAATAAAGAAAAATAGATATTGATAAAATGAAAGGAGTGCAATAAATTGCGTAAAAAACCAGAATCAAAAGTTTATGCAAATGTTGAATATAAACATTCTGTGTACATAGATTGTGTAAAAAGAATATTGGATATATTTGTTGCAGTAGTCGGCGGAATAGTTGCAATTCCTTTATTACTTGTAATTTCAATTATTACATTTTTTGATGTTGGTTTTCCTATAATTTTTAAGCAGGAGAGAGTAGGCAAAGGCGGAAAATCTTTTACAATGTATAAATTTCGCAATATGACTAACGAATGTGATGAAAACGGCGAATTGCTTCCACCACAGGACAGAGTTACAAAAATTGGAAAGGTAATAAGAGTCACTTCGCTTGATGAACTTCCGCAAATATGGAATATATTAAAAGGAGATATGTCGGTTATAGGTCCGAGACCTTATCCTCCTGAATATGTGTCTTGCTATACAAAAGAGCAGCTAAAAAGGCTTTCTGTAAAGCCGGGTCTTGAATGTCCGGCGTATAAGAAAGAAAATACCCCTAAAACTTGGGACGATCAGTTTAATAACGATGTTTGGTATGTTGATCATTGTTCGTTTTTAGTTGATTTTCATCAGTGTTTTAGGCTGGTTCATATGGTTTTTGATTTTAAGAACAGTACTGAAAATAGGAGAATTGACGGAGGCAGAGAAGATCCTATTCCGTTGTCAGAGCGACAAGAAGTTGCAGAAAAACTAATAGAAATAAATAATTAATACATATAAATCTTTAAGAAAGGGCAAATAATTATGAGTAAGAGAATAATTAGAAAATTCAGAAAAATTGTTTGCTTTTTTTCTTATAATTTTGCATCTAAAATAATGTATTTTGCAATAATGAAGAAAAGGTTAAATTTAAAAAAGCCTAAAACTTTTAATGAAAAAATACAGTATTTAAAGTTAAAAGAATATAAAAACAGCAAATTAGCGGCTGATTGTGCCGATAAATATGCTGTGCGCAGATATATTGAATCAAAAAATCTCGGCAAATATTTAAATGAATTATATTATGTTTGGGATTCGGTTGATGAAATTAATTGGGATGAATTGCCGGATTCTTTTGTCTTAAAATGCAATCATGGTTGTGCTTATAATATTATTTGTCCTGATAAGTCTAAATTGGATATAGAAGAAGCTAAAAAGAAACTGAAAAAATGGATGAAAGAAGATTTTTCTTTGGTTACGGCAGAGCCTCATTACAGACTTATTGATAGAAAGATTATATGTGAAAAGTATTTAGCATCAAAAATTATCGATTATAAGTTTTTTTGTTTTAATGGTGTTCCAAAATTTTTATATATTTCTCAAGGAACAATGCACATTGATTTAAAAGTAAGTTTTTTTGAGTTAGACGGAACTCCCGCACCTTTTAGAAGACTTGATTATGAGCCGTTGGAAGGAAGATTTGATTTACCTGAAAACTTTGATGAAATGATTAGAGTATCAAAGGTTTTGTCAAATGATTTTAAGTTTGCAAGGATAGATTTGTTTTCTGTTGACGGAAGAGTATATTTTTCCGAAATTACTCTTACGCCTGCATCCGGTATGATGACTATTTCACCTGAAGAATATGACAGAAAGTTAGGTGATATGATTGAGTTGTAATATCGGAATTATAGGTCGTTTGGCAAAAAACGCTGATCTTATGGAGGGGCAGACGGTAAAGACCAGAGTTCTTGAAAGTGAATTAGAATTAAATATTAACGATTGTAAAATATATTATGCGGACACTTATAATTATAAAAAGCGTGTATTTACAGTTTTTTTTCAAACATTAAGATGCTTTTTTAAATGCAAAAATATATTTTTATTATTATCAAGCAACGGAATGAAGTTTTATTTTCCTCTGGTTTATTATATGAATAAAATATTTAAAAGAAATATTATTCATGATGTTATAGGCGGAACATTGCATAATCTTGTTGAAGAGAATCCAAATTGGGTCAAATATTTAAATTATTTTAGAATAAATCTTGTAGAAGTTGAACCTATGAAAAAGGGGCTTGAAAAATTAGGTGTTAAAAATGTTGAAGTAGTACCTAATTTTAAAAGACTTGAAGTATCGCAAAAAAAGGATTTAAAAAAGATAATTAAACTTCCTATTTCTTTTTGTACATTCAGTCGTGTAGCAAGGGAAAAAGGAATATTAACAGCGATTGGCGCTATTAAAGAATTAAATAAAAAATATGAGAATACGGTTGCAACACTCGATATATACGGAAAACTTGAAGATGATTTTAAACATGAGTTTTTAATGCTTGAAAAAGATTTTCCGAATTATATTAATTATAAAGGTTTGGTACCTTTTAATCAAAGTTCAAATGTTTTAAAAAAATATGATGCACTACTATTTCCTACATATCATCCGGGAGAAGGTTTTCCCGGAACTATTGTTGATGCGTATTCAGTTGGGCTGCCGGTAATCGCTACTAATTGGAGACATAATCCTTATTTAATAGACGACAAGGTTACAGGTTTTTTATATGATTATAATAACAATGATGAACTTTTAGGTATTTTAGAAAATATTATTGAGAATAGTGAAATCATTAATAATATGCGTGAGAATTGTTTGAGAAAATATGAAGAATATTCTCCTGAAAAAGCAATGAAAAAGATAATTTCATATATGGAGTTATAATAACAGGAACAGGTTTTTTATGAAAGTATTAGTTACAGGCGTAAACGGACAATTAGGGTTTGATGTTATAAACGATCTTATTAATCGAGGCGAAACCGCAATCGGAAGCGATATTTTTGAAACTAATAAAGGCTTTGAATATGTCCAAATGAATATTACCGATAAAGCCAAAGTTGAAAAAACGATTGTTGATTTAAAACCCGATGCGGTTGTTCATTGTGCCGCTTGGACTGCAGTTGATGCGGCAGAAGATGAAGAGAATAAAGATAAAGTTTTTGCAATTAATGTTAAAGGCACTGAAAATATAGCATATGCTTGTAAAAAAATAGATTGCAAAATGGTTTATATCAGTACCGATTATGTTTTTAATGGGCAGGGTACAACTCCTTGGGACCCCAATTGCAAAGAATTTGAACCGCTTAATTTTTATGGAAAAACTAAATTGCAAGGCGAAAAAGCGGTAAGCAATATTTTACAAAAATATTTTATAATCAGAATTGCTTGGGCATTCGGCAAAAACGGCAACAATTTTGTCGATACAATGTTAAAATTAGGGCAAAAATATGATGAAATTAGAGTTGTAAACGACCAAATCGGCACTCCTACATATACTTATGATTTGGCAAAACTCATTGTAGATATGATTAATACTGATAAATATGGATTTTATCACGCTACAAATGAGGGCGGATACATTTCTTGGTATGATTTTGCGGTTGAAATATTTAAGCAAGCAGGATATGATACTGAGGTAACTCCTGTTAGTACGGCAGAATACGGATTATCAAAAGCGAAGCGTCCGTTTAACAGCAGACTGGATAAAAGCAAATTAAAAGAAAAAGGTTTTGAGTTATTACCTGATTGGAAAGACGCATTAAGTAGGTATTTAGAGGTATTAAAAAATGACTGAAATAACAAATGATAAAAGGGTGCGTTTAAGAGAATTAGATATTGCAAAAGGTATTGCAATTTTATCGGTAATTATTGTACATATTCCATCAAAATTTAATTTCTTGACACATGGTATAACATGGCATTTATCAACATTTTTTCTTGTTGCAGGAATTTTAGAATGCTGTCGACCAAAAGAATACAGTTTAAAATTATATGTTACAAAAAGAATTAAAAGTTTGATAAAACCTTATATAATTTTAAGTTCAATTTATATTGTTGTTTATTCAATAATTGGAATTTTTTCTAATACTCCAACACATATTGCTAGAAACATATATTTATTTGTAAGTTTGTCGGGAATTGGCACATTGTGGTTTTTGCCAACATTTTTTATTGCGTCGGTAATTTTTTATTTTGTTATAAATAAATTTAAAACTTTGTGTTTAATACCTTTGGAAATTATTTTTGTTGCTTTGGTAATAGTTGCCGAAAAGTTGACTGACAAAGGTATTTGCGGTAATTTGCGATTAAATTTTAAAGGCATATTTATTAACGCTTTTGTACTATTTTTGCAAATTTTGGTTGTAGTTGGTTTTTTTGCAATCGGCTACCATTTAGGAATGCTTATTAAAAAAGTCCAAGAAAAGTTAAGTGTAGTTTTTCAAAATGCATTTTACGGCATTTTGGGAGTAAGCACATTAGTATTAACCTGTTTTTTATATAAATACTATGCAGGAAACAACTTGTTGCATCTTAAAATAAAAAACTCGGCGGCTTTTATAGTTTGTACTGTTTTAGGTGCTGTTGCAATAATATTTATATCAAAATTATTAAGCAGAATTAAGTTTTTAAAATTGCTTGAATATTGCGGAGTTAACTCTTTAATAATTATGACTACGCATTTGGAATATCATATAATTGATTTAGCAATTTTAATAATAGGTATGGCCTTGAATATTTCTTTTGTATCAAAACTTTTAATATTTATTTTTGTTGTTGCGTTTGAATTAATTATATGTTTTGTTATTAATAAAGTTTCGTTTTTAAGGTGTATTTTTAAAACAAAAAGGTAATTTGATAATGGAAAAAAAGAAGATAGTTGGGTATACCACAGGCGTATATGATATGTTTCATATCGGCCATTTGAATATTCTAAAAAGGGCAAAGTAACAGTGCGACTACTTAATTGTAGGTGTGAGTACAGACGAACTCGTAAAAAGAGAAAAAAACAAAACGCCTGTAATACCTTTTGAGGAAAGAAAAGAAATTGTTTCTTCGATAAAATATGTTGATGAAGTTGTTGT
The DNA here is from genome assembly GCA_902773485.1 of Oscillospiraceae bacterium. Lineage (GTDB taxonomy): Bacteria > Bacillota > Clostridia > Oscillospirales > Acutalibacteraceae > RUG11462. The sequence continues at coordinate 333 of CACYEQ010000020.1, read as the reverse complement.
GCAATATGATAAAAACAAGTTTGGGGCTTGGGAAAAATATAGATTTGATAAGATGTTTGTAGGCTCTGATTGGAAAGGTACTCCTCAGTGGAATAATTATGAGAAAGAGTTTGATAAAGTCGGCGTTAGAATTGTCTATTTACCCCATACCGACGGTATTTCCAGTACTAAACTTACCGAAGTAATTAAAAAAAAATTGTAGAAAGGGTCTGTTATGAGTCAAATTAAAGTTACAAAAACACCAATAGAGGGGCTTTATATTATCGAACCAACAGTTCACGGTGATGAAAGAGGTTACTTTGTTGAAACTTATAATCAAAAAGATATGAAAGA
>CACYEQ010000019.1 GCA_902773485.1 Oscillospiraceae bacterium | reverse complement strand
TGCGGCAGTGCTGGAATAGGCAGACAGGCACGTTTGAGGGGCGTGTGTCTTTGACGTATGGGTTCAAGTCCCATTTGCCGCACCAAATTATTAAAAACCACTAATCGCTTATGATTAGTGGTTTTTTGCTTAAAACGCTCTTAATTATTAGTTTAATAATGATATAATTTTACTATTTTTAGTTGTTTTGAACAAATTGACAATAAAATCCACTAATATGTGACTGGTGTTCACATTTATTTTTGTACAAATATACAAAGTTGACCAAAATCACTTGAAATATGTTATATTTTGGTATATCATAGTTATAACAAATATCTTTTTTAGGAGGAATAATCATATGTTTCTTTTAAATGAAACAGTTATAGAAGATGAAGAGGGCAAAATATGGAATACATATGGTATAACCTTCAATGACATTATTATTAATGATATATCTACTGAAAAAGAAAAAATAGAAAAACTTGTAAGTCTTTGCAATGAACTTGATTTATCACCTATTCATATTTATGATGTAATCGAAGATTTTCTTGTTCACAACGATATATAAATCAAAACACCCTTTGAACATGTATATTATTCCTTGAATGTCATTTGGTAATCTGTGTAATTCTCTTACATCTTTTTTTATGTATTCCGCTATTACTTTATTATTACGCCTACTGGTTCTATATAATAACATCTGTATTTGTTCTTTCACGCCCTAAATGACACCAACTTAAAAATTGCCCCAAAAAGAGGCAATTTTCAGGCTTTATGTAAGCCTTTATCTGAAATTTAATCCGAAACTTACAGAAAGCGCTTTGTTAATTCCGTTCATTGTAGGATTATCTAGCGCACCCATTTTTTCTTTCAATCTTTGCTTATCAATTGTTCTTATTTGTTCAAGCAAAACTATTGAATCTTTTGAGAGTCCGCAATTGCAAGCGTCAATTTTTATATGAGTAGGCAAATTACTTTTTGCCTGCTGGCTGGTTATCGCCGCCGCTATTACGGTAGGACTAAACTTATTACCGACATCGTTTTGTACAATTAACACAGGACGAAGTCCACCTTGCTCACTGCCTACAACCGGACTTAAATCAGCATAAAAAATATCTCCTCGTTTTATTGTCATTATAGAATTTCACACTCCTTTGGCGTTAAATACTGTTTACAGTAATATATTTGCCAACACTTTGCTGATTTAAACAATTTTTTTAAAAATTTGTTGTCCTTAATAATATAATACGCAAGTCTAATAACTTCGGCAACAAAAAATTCGCAAACAAAGGCGTAAACCCTTATTTGCGAATTATAATTATTATATTTTATTGAGCAGTAGATGTAGAAGCGGTAGTAGGTGCAGATTCTATATTTATTTTTGATTTATTTGAAGTATCAGTAATGCAAATATATGAATTACCAGCATTTAATTTTAAATCTTTTCCGTCGGTATCAAAGAATTTAAGCGGTTTGGTTTCTCCGTCTTTCGACCATTTAATTTCTTTATAAGTTTCTTCTGAAAAATAATAGCCGGTACCACTATTAAGTTCTGATTTCATATGATGATGATCAGGTAACTCATGAACGCTTGTAAACAAAACAAGAACATTTTTGAATTTTTCTTTTTTACCGCTTACATAATCAAGCATATTTTCGTTTCTGTTACCTCTGATATACTTTTTATCATCAGAATTATATCTCAAATATGTTGTTTGTGTATCTGAATATCTTACAGCAATATTCTTCGCTGATTTCGAAAACTGTTCAGGGTTGTTTTCATCATTAAATTTATAAACATTTCTGGCGGATTCTTTGATTTTTTTGTTAGAATATTTATCATCAATCAACTTTGCAACCTTATCGCCGAAAGTATACAAAGTATGTTCTGTTGCCATTCCGTTTGAAATTCTTTTACCGAGCGAACTTGCGTTTGAACCTAAATCTAAATCAACAAGTCCAAGTCCGCTTCTGTAACCTGTGCTGCAATACTTATTATCGGCAAGACAATGAATATAATAAGCATCAAGTCCTGCAGCGAGTTGCGCATAAGAAATTCTTGCACTTCTTATTGAGCCGATTTGACCGACTTTTGAAATATCGGCGTATACTGCTAAAAGACGGGTAATTCCACCCTCAACCAGTGTTTCAAAAACCATATCTGCTTCGCCTACCCCCGCTTGAATAGCCTGTGCATTATAATTTCCGCCACCGTTGACATTATTAATCATAACAGCAACCGGTTTTTTATCAACCATTTTTGAGGAATAACCTGAAATACCGGTCAATGGGTTATAAATTTTCGCTTTAGTTGTTGTTGTAGCGGAAGTTGTTTTATCTTTAATCTTCGGTCCTGCTTTTTTACCGCATGAAGCCAAACAACAACATAAACTTACTGCTAAAATAATACTTAATACTCTTTTCATTTTTTATTCTCCTTAAAGTTATTTTATTCTTATATCTTCACCGATGAATTTTAACATTCTGTAATTACCGCTTATTCTAGAAACTATTCTGGCGGTATACTTCTGTTCCAATTCATCAAATTCAAGGTTTGTATTAACAATTGTAGGTTTGCTATTAAGTATTCTTGTATTAATAATATCAAAAATAGTTGAAACAACAAACGGTGTTGAAAATTCCGTTCCTAAATCGTCAAGAACCAACAAATCGCAATTTTGAACATTATCAAGAGTTGTTTCTTGCTGTTCTTTTGAAAAATGCTCTTTTTCAATATTGCCGATAATTTTTGAAATAGGTCCGTAAACTACATTATACCCTTTTTTGCACAAAACATTTGTAATTGACAGTGATAAATGCGTTTTACCGAGTCCAGTATTTCCGAAAAAGAATAAGCTTTCAGAATTCTGATTGAAATTGTTTGCATATTTTACGCAAAAATTACAAATTTTTGTCATAATTTCTCTGGAATTGACTCCCTCAATAACTTTATCGGGATATAAATTCAGATTAAACTTTTCAAAAGTGTATTTTTTTAAATCAACATCCTTGTTAATCTCATCATAACTTAACTCGGTTGCCTTTTTCTTCACACAATCGCATATTTTACCATTTACATAGCCTGTATCAGAACATTTTTGGCAATCATATAGAGGTTTAATTAAATCTAAATCAATTGCATTTTTTTCTAAAAACGCTTTCTTTTTACGCTGAATTTCAAGACTTTTTGATTCAGCAATTTTAAAATCAAGTTTTTCACCCGAAACCACGCTTTTGATAGCACTTTGAAAAACTCTTGCAATCTCTTCATCAAACCGTTCAAGTTCGGGATACTCTTGATATAGCAAAGTTTTTTTGTTTTGTGCAATTATATTTTGCTTTGTTCCGTTTGATTTTATTTCGTCCAAAGCCTGTAAAAAAAATTTACCGGAAACTCCCAAAATTTCAAGCCTCCTTTGTTAATCAAAATTATTCATTTTTTTCTTAATATCATCAATTGAATAAGATGTTTTTTTATTTTTACTATTAGTTTTTTCTTCTGAATCTTTAATATCAGCAGGCTTTTTGTAGCCCTCTTTATGCCAACTTTCGAGAATTGTGTTTATGTATTTAAAGTTAATTCTTGCAGTTTTATTTATACAAATATCATAAGCGAAAATTAGCATATCTTTATTAAATCCGAATTTATTAACCCATTTATCGGCATATTTTTGTTCAGTTGCAGAGGGTTTTCGCTTATCAATTCCAAAAGCACTTCTTACAATATTCCAAGCAGATTTTGAAAGGTACAACTCGTTCACCTTTTCCTCCGCCTGTTTTAACGTAGTTATATCGTTTTTTGCCCAATTTACACAAACCTTTTCAATATAAGAAAAATTCAATCTTTCAGAATCAATAGCATGCTGAATTGCCATAATAATTACTTGAACCGGCAATCCGTAACAGTCATACAGCCAAACAAGCGTTTTTATTTCGGCTGTCGTTATCGGGCGGGATAGTTTTTGTTGAACTACATCAGTCAAATAACTAAGTTCCTGTGAAGCGGCGATTCTTTTTACTGCCTCTTCCCTTGTAGGCTTTGAAGTTGAAACCGTATCAACAACAGTTTTGATTACCTTTTCATTTTCAATATTAGAATTTTCGGAATTTAGAACACCTCTTTGAACCCAGTAATCAAGGCATTCTGTAACCTCTGTGTCGCTTAAAGAAAGTTTTTTTGAAATTATTTTATAAACATTTTTATTCGACTGGTTTTTAATAAAAATCAGAAGAGTTTTAATTTGATATTCGGACGCTAATTTAATATGTTTATCGACAACTGATGAAGGAAGAGCAAAAAACGAGCCCAACTCATTCGGATTAAGCGAATAGTTCAATTTTTCTCCTCCTTAATTTAGTATATTTACTGCTCATTCTGATTTGCAGTTTCAATAATTTTGGTTAAATAATAGTCCATATCTTCATATTTCATAAGACGGAAATGAATAACCAATTCTCTCTCTTTTCTTGTCAAATTTTGAAAATTAGTAACGGGCAAAATAGGCTCACCCTCATAAAAATTAGAACCCGGCTCCGCAACTCTGCCTAAATCATTATTTGAATTTGATATTAAATCATCTACGGTAACACCGAATGCACGAGCAAGTTTTACGGCAGTCGGAATAGGCGGAATAGACTTACCTGTCTCATAACAAGTATAAGAAGAACGCTCAATATTTACTGCATCTGCTACCTGTTGTTGAGATAATGCACATGCTTTTCTGAATTTTTTCAAATTTTCGCCAATTTGTAAACTTTCATTAAAATCTTTATCGTATCTCACTATACTGTTCTCCTAACTAATTATATAAACCTATTATATTACAAAACTTTATAAAAAGCAATATTTTTTAAAAAAAGGATTGAATTTTTATAATTTTTATTTTATAATAGTATCAATGCTTGTATGGCTCAGTTGGTAGAGCAGCTCATTCGTAATGAGCAGGTCGTCGGTTCGAGTCCGACTACAAGCTCCAAAGGCTTCCGCTCGGAAGCCTTTATTTATGCGGTTTTTCGGACATTTTTCAGTTTTGAAATTGAAGAAAACCGAAACCGAAAAAGCAAAAATTTTCAACCGAAAATCCCGACAGAAAAAATAAATCTCATCCCGAATTTCTCAGGATGAGATTTTTCTAAAAACTGCCAATGACCATCTAATGACCATTTATTATTTTTTTGTAAAATCATCTGCTCTGCAAATCAGAATTTATCAAGCAAGCCGTTTCTTCAATTCTTTTCTGACTTTGTCCAAATCACTGCAGGTGAGAATCGGTATAAGTTCATTGATTTCCTCAATGCTTTTATCCCACCACCTGAATTTGAGCATTATACCAATTAACTCATCATCAAATCTCTTACGGAGTTGTCTTGCGGGATTACCTATTACAACCGTGTATGGTTCAATATCACTACCAACCACGCTGTTTGCACCAATGATTGCGCCATCACCGATGTGTACACCGGGCAGAATAACAGCATTCTGACCAATCCATACATCATTACCGATAACCGTATTGCCTTTAAGCGGTAAATCATCAGTTACAGGTGGTTTCATATCCCAGCCTTCGAGCGTATAAAACGGGAAAGTTGAAACAGCGTTCATCTGATGATTTGCGCCATTCATTACAAACTCAACGCCCGAAGCAATCTGACAAAACTTACCGATGATGAGTTAATTGATATCATGCTCCAATTCAGGTGGTGGGATAAAAGCATTGAGGAAATAAACGAACTGATACCTATTCTCACCTGCAGCGATTTGGACAAAGTCAGAAAAGAATTGAAGAAACGGCTTGTTTGACAAATTCTGATTTGTAGATTTGTTTTACAACGATAATAGTGCGAAATTCCGGCAAAATACTGTTGCAACTATGTTGCAATTCAACGAATCTGAGGCAATCTCAAGTGTTCTCAAGTAAAATCAGGAAATCCCCCAAAGCCACTGTTT
>CACYEQ010000018.1 GCA_902773485.1 Oscillospiraceae bacterium | reverse complement strand
TTTTATTGCTTCATCAATAATTTCAGGACCTATTCCGTCACCTTTTAATACTGCAATTTTCTTATTCATAAACTTATCTCCTGTTAGTTTTTAATTGAATTTAATAAACCGTTTTTAGCAATAATTTCCTTAATAAACGGTGGAAACGGTTGTGCTTTAAACTCTTTACCGCATGTTACATTAGTAATAATGCCTTTATCAAAATCAATTTTTACTTCATCGCCTTCGGCAATGCCTTCCGATGCCTCAGGACACTCTAAAATTGCAAGACCGATATTAATTGAATTTCTGTAAAAAATTCTTGCAAAACTTTTTGCAATAACACAGTCAATACCTGATTCTTTAATAGCAATCGGAGCGTGCTCACGAGAAGAACCGCAACCAAAATTTGCGCCGCCGATCATAATATCGCCTTGTTTTACTTTATTTACGAATTCTTTATCAATATCTTCCATACAATGCGAAGCCAACTCTTTGTGGTCGGCAGTATTCAAATATCTTGCTGGAATAATTACATCTGTATCTACATTGTTGCCATATTTATGTGCAAAACCGTGTGCATTCATTTATAATTCCTCCTTATAACGCCTTCGGATCTGTAATATATCCGTTAATAGCAGTTGCTGCGGCTACTTCGGGGCTTGCGAGATAAATTTTTGAGCTTACATGACCCATTCTGCCGACAAAATTACGGTTTGTTGTAGCAAGTGCAACCTCATCTTCGGCTAAAATTCCCATATAGCCACCAAGACAAGGACCGCAAGTCGGTGTTGAAACTGCACAGCCTGAATCAATGAAAATATCAATAAAACCGTCTTGAATAGCCTGTTTATAAATTGTTTGAGTTGCAGGAATTACAATACATCTGATACCTTTTGCAATGTGTTTACCTTTTAAAATCTCAGCAGCTGCTTTAAGGTCGGAATATCTACCGTTTGTGCAAGAGCCTATTACTACTTGGTCAACTTTTATATTAGATAATTCAGTAGCATCTTTTGTGTTTTCGGGTAAATGAGGACAAGCAACCGTTGAATTAATTTTTGATAAATCTATTTCAATTACTTCATCATATTCAGCGTCTTCATCTGCTTTAAATACTCTATAATCGTGCTGTTTTCTTTTATCTACATAATCAATTGTAATATCGTCAACTTCAAAAATGCCGTTTTTAGCGCCTGCTTCAATAGCCATATTTGCCATACAAAGTCTGTCATCTATCGAAAGACTTTTAAGACCATCACCTGTAAATTCCATAGATTTATATAAAGCTCCGTCGACACCGATTTTGCCAATTATGTAAAGAATAACATCTTTACCGGAAACTAACGGCTTTAACTCACCTTTAAGTACAAATTTTATTGCCGAAGGCACTTTAAACCACGCTTCGCCTGTTGCCATTCCTGCCGCCATATCTGTACTGCCGACACCTGTTGAAAACGCACCCAAAGCACCATATGTACAAGTATGTGAATCTGCACCGATAACAATATCACCCGGCACAACTAAACCTTTTTCAGGAAGTAAGGCATGTTCAATACCCATATCGCCGACATCAAAATAATTTTCAATGTCATATCTACCTGCAAACAATCTGCATTGTTTCGTCTGCTCGGCCGCTTTAATATCTTTATTAGGAACAAAATGATCCATAACCATAGCAATTTTTTTGTTGTCAAAAACGCCGTTAAAACCGACTTTATTGAATTCATTAATAGCAACAGGCGTTGTAATATCATTACCGAGAACAAGGTTTAATTTTGTTCTTATCAATTGACCTGCTTCTACTTTTTCAAGACCTGCACCGTGTGCTAAAATCTTTTGCGTCATTGTCATTCCCATAATATTTTCTCCTTATTTACTGTTTGCCGAGCGATTTACAGCTGCAAACAACGCTTTAATAGATGATGTAATAATATCGTTATGAACACCTACGCCCCATTCGGTATTTCCCTCAGTATCGGTGATTCCGACATAAGCGACTGCTTTTGAAGTTGAACCTTTTTCAAGTGCGTGTTCAGCGTAAGAAAGATTTTCAATGTTTGTTCCGAGTTCTTTATTAAGTGCTTTACTTACTGCGTCTAATCTACCGTTACCCTCTCCGACAAGTATTTTTGTTTCTCCGTTAATAATGGCGGTTAAAACTGCTTTAAACTTTTCTTCTTCAAGACGAGAAAAATGTGCATCAACATATTCGATAGGAGCGTTAACATTAACAAAGTTTTCTTTAAATGAATCATAAATTTCATTTGGCAACAACTCTCTGTGTTGTTCATCTGAAATACCTTTGATAAAGTAACTAACTCTCTCGCAAAGCACTTTCGGCAAGGTATATCCGTAATTTTGTTCAAGCACATAACCTATGCCACCTTTACCTGACTGCGAATTAATTCTGATAACATCAGTTTCGTATTTTCTGCCGACATCGGTAGGGTCAATAGGAAGATAAGGAACAGTCCATTGTTCTTCGTTGTTATCATCTTTAAAATGCATTCCTTTTGCAATTGCATCTTGATGTGATCCTGAGAAAGCGGCAAACACAAGTGCGCCTGCATAAGGAGTTCTTTCATATACTTTCATACGGGTAACTCTCTCATATACCTCGCAAATTTCAGGCATATTCGAAAAGTCAAGTTCAGGATCAACGCCGTGAGTGTACATATTCATAGCAAGGGTTATAATATCTACATTACCTGTTCGCTCACCGTTTCCGAAAAGCGTACCCTCTACCCTATCAGCACCTGCTAAAATACCGAGTTCGGTATCGGCAACACCGCAACCTCTGTCATTATGAGGATGTAGCGAAATATCTACAAATTCGCGATATTTGATGTTTTTCGACATATACTCAATCTGATTAGCATAAATATGCGGTAATGATAATTCAACCGTAACAGGAAGATTTAAAATAACTCTGTTGCTTTCATTTGGTTGTAAAACATCAAGAACAGCATTTGAAATTTCAAGTGCAAATTCAGGTTCTGTACCCGTAAATGATTCAGGTGAATATTCAAATCTAAAATTACTGCCATACTCTTTTTGTAATTTTACAATTAATTCTGCACCTTTAACCGCAATATCAATAATTTCTTTTTTATCCTTTTTAAAAACCTGTTGGCGTTGCGCAAAAGAAGTTGAATTATAAAAATGAACTATCGCATTTTTGCATCCTTCAAGACTTTCAAAAGTTTTCTTAATAATATGTTCTCTTGCTTGTGTCAATACCTGAACAGTAACATCATCGGGAATTCTGTTCTCCTCAATAAGACGACGCAAGAAATTATACTCTGTATCAGAAGCAGCAGGAAAACCTACTTCAATTTCTTTAAATCCTAGTTTAACTAACAAATCAAAAAATTCAAGTTTTTCCTCAATGCTCATAGGAATAATTAACGATTGGTTGCCGTCACGAAGGTCAACCGAACACCATTTAGGTGCTTTTTCGATGTATTCCTTTTTTACCCATTCACACTCTGCAACAGGAGGATTAAAATACTGGCGTTTATACTTTTTTGAGTTCATAATGAATAATATCCTTTCATAAATTGGCAATTACAATTTCTGACTGAGAATTTTGACGCGGATATAAATAAAAAGCCTTCGTCTTTTTTAAAAAGACGAAGACTGAAACTTTTAATATCTCCGCGGTACCACTTTTTTTGGTTAAAAACCCACTTTATTCAGCACTGATCAATGCCTACTTCATATAACGGTGAAGTTCCGTCTTTCATACTCGAGATTAAACTCTTTCTGTCCGCCACTCAAGGGAGAGACTTGGTATACAACACGCCGTTGTCTTGCATCAACCGACAACTTTCTGCTGACGAAAACTTGTAACCTTTAACCCTATCTAAGTGTTTATACTAATCTATTTTATATAATTATATTTTAATACAATTATTTTGTCAACAGTTTTGGGCAACAAATATTTATTACGTTTTTTATTCCTTTTTGTGCAAAATGACGATTTAGCAATTAGTTCTATCTAAACCAAATAATATATGGTATAATTATATTAAATGTTAGGAGTGTGAATTTATGTCATACAATGTTTGTGAAATAAGCAACGATTTAAACTCACTTGTTATTTTTAAAAACTTAAAATACTCCCCTGCTTTTCAGGCTCTTATGAAATTAAACGGTGAATACAACGAAATAAAGTCTTACAGCGAGTTTATTTCTTCAATTGTATCAAAAAATCTTAATTTCACCGAATATGTAAAACAATTGGTTTTTACCGATGAGAATATTTTCACAGAATTAATTTGCGAAAATAAAGATGTTGATTTTTTGAATGAACAACTAAAATCAGAACTTTCAAAACTTTACAGTATTTCTACTCTTGAAAAAAACGATTTTTCGGATGTTATACAGAATAATTTTAAAATTTTTCCGATTTTCAGCGAAAATTTTTCAGAAGAATATCTTAATAAGATTAAAAGCATTTCAAAAACAGGTTTTGGTATATTTGCGAATAATTATGTATTTCATATTAATGAAAACAGCAACTTAACAGCGACCGAAAGTTTTAATATTAGAAAACTTAACAATATGTACAGTTATGACAGAGAACGCCAAAAAGTAATTGAAAATACAAAGGCACTGGTAAACGGAAAACCTTGTTGCAATGTTTTGCTTTACGGTGACGCAGGCACGGGAAAATCAAGTACAATCAAGGCAATTGCAAGCGAATATTTTAATGAGGGACTTCGTCTTATTGAAATTGATAAATCACAAATAAACACAATTCCAAATATAGTTTCAAAACTTGCAAATAATCCGCTGAAATTTATTATTTTTATTGATGATGTAACTTTTTCTACCGAGGACCCGAATTTCTGCGCTTTAAAAACAATTTTAGACGGAGATTCAAAAGGACTTTCAGAAAATATTTCGGTTTATATAACAAGTAATCATAGACATTTAATTAAAGAAACCGCCTCAGAACGTGAAGGTGATATTATAAATGCAAATGATAATATTCAAGGTATTCTGGGACTTTGCGCTCGATTCGGACTTTGCGTAACATTTTTGAAGCCTGATAAATATCAATTTGCAAATATAGTTACTTCACTTGCAAAGGAAAGAGGTATTAAATATGATAGAGATAAATTATTAATGCGTGCTGAGGCTTTTGCAATTAGAAACGGCGGCAGAACACCAAGATGTGCAGGTCAATTCATAGATTTGGTTTGTTCCGGTGTAGAAAAAATATAATATATACAATATACAGTATAAAATGCTTGACTTTTTTTTAAAATATGATATAATAGTAAAAATGGCAAAAAATGAAAGGATACGGCAAAATGAATTTAGTCCTCAAGAATGCAAATGTTTTTAAAGAAAATAAATTTCATAAAGCAAATGTTTTTATTCAAGACGGATTAGTTTTTGACATTTGTGAAAATTCTTGTTTTTCAAATTATACTGTTATTGATTGCAATAATTATTTTATTTTTCCCGGTTTCGTTGATGTACATGTTCATCTTCGTCAACCGGGTTTTTGTTATAAAGAAACAATTGAAAGCGGAACAAAAGCGGCGGCTCACGGCGGTTACACCACAGTTTGTTCAATGCCTAATTTAAACCCTGTTCCCGACAGTTTAGAAAAACTTAAAGTACAAACAGATATTATAAAAAGCGATGCTGTAATAAATGTTATTCCTTACGGCTCGATTACTAAGGGCGAAAAAGGCGAAGAATTGTCCGATATGCAAGACCTCTCCCCTTATGTTATTGCTTTTTCCGACGACGGTCGGGGAGTTCAATCTGATGAAATGATGAAAAATGCTATGACAAAAGCAAAGGAACTTGATAAAATCATAGTCGCTCATTGTGAAGATAATACTTTACTTAAAGGCGGTTATATTCATGACGGTGAATATGCAAAAACACACAATCACAAAGGTATTTGTTCAGCAAGCGAATATAAACAAATAGCAAGAGATTTGGAACTCGTAAAACAAACGGGCTGTAAATACCATATTTGCCATATTTCAACCAAAGAAAGCGTTGAATTAATTAGAAAAGCAAAAGCAGACGGTCTTGATGTAACTTGCGAAACCTCCCCTACTTATTTATTGCTGGACGACAGTATGTTGCAAGAGGACGGTAGATTTAAAATGAACCCGCCTATAAGAAGCGAGGAGGACAGACTCGCATTAATTGATGGGCTGAAAGACGGTACAATTGATATAATTGCAACCGACCATGCGCCTCACAGTAAAGAAGAAAAATCAAAAGGTCTTGAAGAATCTGCAATGGGTGTTGTAGCACTGGAATGTATATTTCCTCTCTTGTACACCTATTTAGTAGAAAAAAATATAATTTCATTAGAAAAACTTATTGAACTTATGCATATTAATC
>CACYEQ010000017.1 GCA_902773485.1 Oscillospiraceae bacterium | reverse complement strand
GTTAGAAGTTGCAAACCCTCGTTGTAGATTTTATAAACATTGAGTTCCTGCTCGTTTGTATTGTTAAGTTTACAACCGATTAGAATTTCTTTTGAATCATCAGAGCAAATATCAGCCAGTTCAACCCTATCGATTCCGATACCCGAAAGTGCACTGTCGAATTTTATCGACCAAGCCTCATTCTCATTATCAAGAACGCAAAGATGAATTGTTATATTCTTATTCTCGGTTGTTTGATAAAAAGCAATAGCCTCACGAGAGCCGTCGTTATCAAAATCTTTTATCATAACCGCGTTGCGGTATTCGCCGCCGTAAGGATAAGAAAATTCAAAACCGCTGTGAGAACTTTCCAAAATCTCCTCAATTTCAACCAAATCGCCCGAGCCTTTCGGCGGTGACATAAGCGAAACAGGAGTATCAAAAATACCTGCACAACCTGTAAAATTTATCATAATAATGCAAGATAAAAGCAAAAATATTGTTTTTTTCACCATACTCCTTTTTCACCTGCCTTTTTGTGTTTTTTAATCTATATATTCCTGAGTTGAAGTAAATTTATAATCGCCGTTTTTAAGTAAATCAAAATTTTTAAGTGCCGCCGCAGTTCCGAGCGCTACACAACTTTTCGGATTATGCGGAGTTTTAACCTTTATTCCTACATAATTTTCAATAAATTCGGAAAGCCCGTAAAGTTTTGATGCTCCGCCGATTAAAATTATACCGTTTTCCTGAGCGTCTCCCGCAATTTCAGGAGGCGATTTTTCAATAACCGACTGAATTGTTCTGCAAATCTCCATTGCGGGGTCGTAAAGAGCGGTTATCATTTCGCTGGTGTTTATTTCAAAAGTTTGAGGCATTCCCGTAAATTGGTGCTGACCTTTTGCAGTAAGTGTAAGTTCGAGCGGACGCGGACGAACACAGCCGATTTGTTTTTTAATCTGCTCAACAGTGTGCGGACCGACAACGATGTTATGCTCAAACTTAATATACTTTTCAATAGCTTCGTTAAAATAATCGCCCGCTACCTGAATAGACTCACTTTTAACAAGCCCGCCCATAGATAAAGTGGCAATATCGGTAGTACCTGCACCTATATCAACTATAACCGTGCCTTTCGGCGTTGTAAAATCGACACCAAGCCCTATTGCCGCTGCAACAGGCCCCTCCAAAGTACAAATATCTCTTGCGCCGGATTCAAGACAGGCGTTTATTAGAGAACGGCGTTGCATACTTGTAATTCCGCTCGGCACCGCTACCATAAGCCTTGCTTTTAAAAGATTGTTGCCCGCTACGGACGAAACAAACGCCGTAAGCATATTTTGTGCCATTTCATAGTCGGCTATAACGCCCTCTGTTATAGGGCGAACAGCAGTAACCGAATCGGGGGTTCTGCCTATCATTTTATATGCATCGGTACCTGCGGCAATGAGTTCTTCCGTATATGTTTGATAAGCAATTGCCGAGTGTTCATCAAGCACTATTTGCTTTCCCTGACAAATAATTGTACGAAGTGAACCCAAGTCTATTCCGTAGCCGTTAATCAATTTTTTCACCGCTTCTTTCAACATTTTATATTTAAAACTACAATAATTACATACACAATCATTATAATATATTCTAATTAATAATACAAGCATTTTTTCAAACTTTTAATGCCGAAAGTGTAAATTTTATATTAATAAAAAAAATTGCATTAACCCTTGCTAAAAGAGGAAAAATATAGTATAATGTTATCGATTATGATTATTATGGGTAGGTGTTACTTATTACCGAGGCATATTTTGACAACTCTTCAACAACATTCCTTTGTAATGAGGCAAAAGAGGCGATTATTTCTGCTTGCAATTATAACGGAAATCCGTCGTCTTTACACAGATTAGGCACTTTTTCGGGTGAAGTTTTAGAAAACGCACGAAAAAGAATTGCAAAGGTTTTAAAATGCTTGCCAAGTGAGATTTACTTCACCTCGGGTGGAACCGAAAGCGATAATACCGCAATAATCGGCGCTGCAACGGCTTTAAAAAGAAGAGGCAAAAAAATTGTAACGACCGCTTTTGAACATTCTGCGGTTATTAACACAATGAAATATTTGGAAAGTGAAGGTTTTGAGGTTGTTTATTTAAAGCCCGACGAGAGCGGAACCGTTCCGATTTCGGCATTTTCAGAAACAATTGACGAAAATACGATTTTGGTCAGTTGTATGTCGGTAAACAACGAAACGGGGGCATACTTGCCTATCGAACTTATTAAAAAAGTGATAATTTCAAAAAACAGTCCTGCATATTTTCATTGCGATGCAACCCAAAGTTTTTTAAAATATCCTTTGTTTCCCGAAACGGCAGGTATTGATTTGTTGAGCATTTCGGCGCATAAAATTCACGGTCCGAAAGGCGTGGGCGCACTTTACATTAAAAAAGGCGTTCGCATAAAGCCTCGATCATTTGGCGGCGAACAGGAAAACGGCATAAGACCCGGCACCGAACCATTGATACTTATTAACGGATTTTCGGCAGCAATAGATGCATTTGGCGATGCAAAAGAAAATGCCGGAAAATGCGGTCTTATAAAGAATTACATTAAAACAAAACTAAGCAGGTTTGACGATATTGTTATTAACTCGCCCGAAAATTCAAGTGATTATATTTTAAATTTGTCTGTTTTAGGTGTAAGAAGCGAAACAATGCTTCACTTTTTGGAGCAGAGGAATATTTATGTATCTTCGGGGTCTGCTTGTGCAAAAGGTAAGCCCTCTCATGTTTTATCAGCACTGGGATTTGATAAGAAACGGGCCGACAGCGCCATTAGAATAAGTTTTTCAAAGCACAACGATTTAATTCAGGCGGACAGGCTTATTGATGCAATTGTTGCCGCAAAAACAACATTAATAAAATCAAAATAAAGGACAGGCAAATGAAAGAAATACTTCTTATAAAAAACGGAGAAATCGCTTTAAAAGGGCTAAACCGTGCCACTTTTGAAGATGTTCTTATAAAAAACATTAAAACCGCTTTAAAAGGGCTCGGCCTAATTGAAGTAAAAAAAGCACAGTCTACTGTTTATGTAACTCCTGTAAACGACGATTACGATATGAACGAAGCCGTAAAAAGAGTTAAAAAAGTTTTCGGAATTGCTGCGTTCTCCCGTGCGGCGGTATGCGAGAAGAATATGGATACAATCCTTGAAACAACGGTGAAATATTTAAAAGACATTCTTCCTTTCAAAAAAACATTTAAAGTTGAGGCGAAAAGGGCGGATAAAAAATTTCCGTATAAAAGCCCCGAGATCTGCCGTGAAACGGGTGCAAAAATTCTTGAAAATTACCGCAATTTAAAGGTTGATGTGCATAACCCCGAAGTAACCGTTACGGTAGAGGTAAGAGATTTTGACGCATACATTCACATTGACCAAATAAGCGGAGCGGGCGGTATGCCCGTCGGCACAGGCGGAAAAGCAGCGATTTTGATTTCGGGCGGTATTGACTCTCCTGTTGCCGCTTATATGCTCGCAAAGCGAGGAGTTAATTTAACGGCGGTGCATTTTGCCTCGCCCCCTTACACTTCCGAGCGAGCCGAGAAAAAGGTTAAAGATTTGTTAAGCGTTGTCGCAGGATACGCAGGGCCGATTAGATTTTGCTATGTTCCTTTTACAAAAATCCAGGAATCAATTGCGAGAGAATGCCCCGAAGATTTAACAACGCTGATTATGCGCCGATATATGATGAAAATTTCACAGGTTATTGCAAAGAATAACAACTGTGATGCACTCATAACAGGCGAAAGTATAGGTCAGGTTGCTTCACAGACTATGAAAGCGATTGCCTGCACCGATTGTGCCGTAGATATCCCTGTTTTTCGTCCGCTTATCGGAATGGATAAAGAAGAAATTGTAAAAATAAGCCGAAAAATAGGTACGTTTGACATTTCAACTTTGCCTTATGAAGATTGTTGTACAGTTTTCACTCCGAAGCACCCGAAAACCAAACCGAACATAAAAGATGTTGAAAAGGCGGAGGTTTTTGAAAACTGTGAAGAAATGATGAAAGAAGCAATCGAAAACACAAGATTTGAAATGATTTATTATAACGAAATATAACAGAAAGTGAAAAAACTATGAAAAAACTTATCTCAGTATTAATTATCTCAGCGTTAATTTTAACGCTGAAATTAGCCATAAGCGGTATACATTTATCCGCAACAAAATACGAGTTAAACAAAACTGTATGCAAAGCAATATTCTTTGCCGAATCGGGTAAAGCCGTAAACGCAATAAAGTATTCCGAATGGATTGATAAGCACTATATTTCGGTTAAAAAAAGCAACGATAAAGTTTTGCTTTTTTTAAGCGGAAGTGATAAAGAATACCTTAAAAACTACATTAAAAAGGCGGTAAATCAGCAAAAAATCGAAGAGAATCACAACGGAAATAATTTTAAACTGAGCGACGACGCAAAAACGCTGACTTATGAGACAGACCCCGAATCGCAGCAAGATAAGGTAAATTCTGTTACAAGCAATATTCCATATATTTTGTTTTTGCAAATGCTTGAAAAAGGCAATGCCGATAATTTAAAACTAAAAGTTGTAATTATAAACAGCAATACCAAAAACACGGTAAAAACCGTAACTATGCCGGGCGGTGATTTGACCGTTAAAGAATGGAGTTAATGGTTATGAAAAAAATGCAAAAAGATATTTTAAAAAGTTATAAAACAGGAGCAGTTATTTTTGCTATTTTAATTGCAGTTTCGCTTATTTTACTTGCTTTCGGAATTAAGTTTGCCGAAAGTTTTGTTTCCGAATTACTTATAATAACATTCTTTTCCGCAGGTATAATACTCTTCAAAGCGGTCGATATGAATTTGCACTTGAAGTATAAAAAAGTGTTTCTGTCAGTAACCGTTATTTGTATTTTAGGCATAATAATCTTGTTTTTAGGACTCGCAACGGTTGATTATATTTTTATTAACAGCGTATTATCAAGAGAAACCTGCTTTATTTTTGCAGGGCTTTGCTCGGTAGCGGTTTTAATAAAATTTACTTTTCACAATAATAAACTTAAATTCAAAAACCAACTAATTTACGATTGGAGAAATATCAGCAAATGAATGCAGAAATAATTTGTATAGGAACAGAATTACTTTTAGGCGATATTGTTAATACAAATGCGCAATATCTTTCAAGAAAACTTGCGCAAAAAGGCATTAATGTATTTTATCAGTCGAGTATAGGTGATAACAGAGCACGAATTGTAAAATCGCTGTCGGCAGCAATTACAAGAAGCAATCTTATTATCATTACAGGAGGGCTCGGCCCTACCGCCGATGATATTACATTGAAAACCGTTTCCGATGCACTCGGAATACCGCTTGAAAAGAATCAAGAAGCGTATAACAATATTGTTGAATATTTTAAAAAGAACGATAAACCTATGACGCAAAACAATGAAAAACAGGCATATTTGCCGAAAGGCTGTACTGTTTTTGAAAATAAAAAAGGTACTGCACCGGGTTGTGCGATTGAATCGGGAACGCAATGTATTATCTTTTTGCCGGGTCCCCCTGCGGAAATGCAGGCTATGTTTGAGGATAAAGTAAGCAAATATTTAAACAAATATTCAAGTGGAATAATTGAATCAAAATTTGTAAAAATCTATGGAGTCGGTGAGTCGGAAATCGATCAAAAAGCCGCTGATTTAATAAACGGTACCGACCCGACAGTTGCGCCTTACGCAAAATTCGGCGAAGCGGAACTTCGTGTTACCGCAAACGGAAAAACAAAAGCCGATGCGCAAGCGAAAATTAACGCAACGGTACTTAAAATAAAATCGTTGTTCGGCGAGAGTGTTTACGGATATGATGATGATGATTTGCAAACAGTTGTCGTAAGGCTTTTAAAAGAAAAAGGACTTAAAGTATCAACCGCCGAAAGTTGCACCGCAGGTTATATTTCAAAAAGAATTACCGATATTTCGGGCTCTTCCGAAGTATTTAATATGGGCGTTGTTACCTATTCAAACGAAAGCAAAACAAACGAACTTTCCGTTCCGCCCGAACTTATTGAAAAATACGGAGCGGTATCAAAAGAAGTTGCCGCTTGTATGGCAAAAGGTGTGCGACAAAAAAGCGGAGCAGATATCGGTCTTTCGATAACAGGCATTGCCGGCCCCACTTCCGACGGCACAAACAAGCCGATAGGACTCAGTTTTATAGGTCTTTCGTTAAAAGAGGGCGAATTTGTTATTAAATCGCAAAAGGGTGCAAATAATGACCGTGAGTACATTCGTTATACTTCTGCCTCCGAGGC
>CACYEQ010000016.1 GCA_902773485.1 Oscillospiraceae bacterium | reverse complement strand
TATATGATATAAGCAATAAATATCCTGAATATTTCTATTTTGATTTGGGAAATACTTATTATTCAATTTCAACTCAGAATACAGTTATAAGATTAAAACTCAGTTATTATTATTCTAAAAATAAAAGTCGAAATATGCAGGCAGAGGTTGAGAGAGCGATTAAAAAACCGCTTTCGCAAATAGAAAAATTAAATACCGAAGAAGAAAAGTTTTTGTTTGCTCACGACTATATTACAACTCATAATTCTTATGATGAAGACGGACTTTCGGGCAACCCCTATTTGGTTGATGACAACTCTTTTACCGCATACGGGTGCTTTGTACTTAACAAAAGTGTTTGTCAAGGAATGAGCGATGCGTTTATTCTGCTTTGCAAAAAAGCAGGGCTTTATGCTTACTTCGTTTCAAGCGACCCATTGTGCCACGCTTGGAATTTAGTAAAAATCGGTGAAAAGTATTATCATATTGACATTACTTATGACGGAAATGCAAGCGAGGCGGGATTTAACTTTTTAGATTTGAACGGTTATGTTTCGCATGAATACTTTTTTAAAAGTGATGAACAATTTGTAGCGTTGAGTCACACAAAATCAGGCAAGGTCGATTGGAATGCTTCTTATAAAGCGAGCGACTCTGTAACCTATAACAATTATTATTGGCAAAATGTAACCTCTTGCATATTTTCCGTAGGCGATTATTTATACTATATTGAAAACGGCGCTTTAATAAAGCGGAACCGAACAAGCGGTGAAGAAGAAAAAGTATATACTGTTCCGAGTGTCAATGCAAATTGGCAGTCCGATTATGTAAAACTCGCTTATGATTATAATACAAATTATTTGTTTATAAATCAGTATGACGGAATATATGCGTACAATACTGAAAGTGAAAGTGTTTGTAAGGTTTTTGAAAACAAAGAAAACAGTTTAATTTTAGGGCTTTCATTTTACGGCGACGAGTTAAAATATGATGTATCCGACGGAATAAAAAAACCGTCAACAAAAATTGCAAAAATAGTTTTTCCGAGAAATGAAATAGTTTTAGGAGATATAAATAATTCAGGCGAGTTTGATATAAACGATATTTATGATTTAAAACAATCGCTTGCAAACTCTTTTGATGGTTTAAATAAATATGCAGCAGATATGGACGGTGACGGAGTAACGAGTACAGGGGATTTATTATTAATGAGAAAACTATATGTTGATTAAACAGAAAAATATTAATTGTTTGGAGTGATGATTATGACTAAGAGGATAGCAACAGTATTATTGTCATTGAATATATTTCTGGCAACTGTTTTAGTTGCACCTGTTGGGGTAAATGCTCAGCAATCCGATTATTTTCCGAATAATTGGCAGGATGCAGAAAATATAATTCTTTCAGCATGGGACAACTATGAAGAAGAAGCGGATATTTCCAAATGTAATGTGCTTATGAGTGATTGTGATGTTTTTTGTGAGAGGATTTCTTGCAGAAATCCTGAGTATTTTTATGTTAATTGCAACAGCGTAGAGTACAGTAACGACCAAAATACAATTTCAATTGTTTATTTTGCTTATGATTACAGTATTAGCGAAATTCTTTTGATGAAGGAGAAATTTGAGCAATCTGTACAAGCGGTTTTGGATTTAATCCCACAAGGGCTTGACGATATAGATAAATTGTTGATTATATTGCAATAAACAACAATTATGATTTCGCCGTTTTTACAGATTATGAGGAGATTTTAAAACCTGAAATCCATACCGCATACGGTTGTATAGTTAATAATCTTTCAATTTGCGAAGGCATTTCAAAAGCGTTTTTGTATTTTTGTAAAAGGTTAGAAATAGAGGCTTATTCGGTTGCTAGTTCAAATATGGATCATGAGTGGAA
This sequence comes from Oscillospiraceae bacterium, assembly GCA_902773485.1. Taxonomy (GTDB): domain Bacteria; phylum Bacillota; class Clostridia; order Oscillospirales; family Acutalibacteraceae; genus RUG11462. The sequence continues at coordinate 9,815 of CACYEQ010000016.1, read as the reverse complement.
TATGGTTAAATTGGGAAATAACTATTATCATATTGATATAACTTATGCTTCGCCCGGTTTTTATAAAAACGAAAAAGGCGAACAGTTTCAGCCTTACGGATTTGTTTCTCATGATTACTTTTTGTTAAGCGACAGTCAGATTAAACCCCTCGATCATTATGATTGGGACATACAATTCAGCGCAACCGACAGTACAACTTTTGGCAGTGCGTTTTGGAAAAATGCTTTGGGTCAAATAGGCTTTGCAGACGGTTTTGCTTACTATATCAGTAACGGAAAACTAAGTAAGTGTAATTTAAGTACCGGAAAAATCACAAATATATATACTCTTCCGAATTGTTATTATATAACTAAGGACGGATATACCAGAATTTGGGTGCCTTTTAATACCAGCAAAGGCTTTTATACGGCTTTTACTTTTGATAGTTTGAGAAAAAATCTTTATTTTGCAATGGGTAACAGTGTTTATGCTTATAATATAGATAATAATTCTATTGTTGGAATTCATTCGTTAAGTTCAACAGGCTATATTTTCTCTTTATCGTATAATAAAGGAAAGATATTGATGATTACAAATGATACAAACTCAAAAATACCTACTAAAAAGTATTATTACGGCACAGAATCGATTAGTACAAGCATTCTGCCGGATTATTCAAACTCTTATGTAACTTTGGCTGGAGATATAGATTGTGATGGAAGAATAAGCGTTTCCGATGTATTGGCTTTAAAAAAATACTTGGCAAAGTCAAATGTTGATATATCGATTGTAAATGCTAATGTAAATAAAGATGATAAAATTGATTTGCTGGATTTGGCAAGATTAAAAGTGATATATATAAATATGTAACCGGGGATTTAAGTTGTGGAATTTTTATTGGCAAAAAATGAAGAGAATTTAAATTTAAAAGGTAGATCTGCGTTTTTAAATGACGCTTTGTATCTCGATTTTACGGCAAGTGGTTTTGAGTTTTGTGGTGAATTTAATAACAGTGATGTTGTTATTGATACTGAAATTAGTGCCGAAAACGGGCTATTAGGAGTTATTGTCGATAACGACTATCAAAGTATGAAAGAAATTCCGGTAGTTTCAGGAAAACAGAGAATTACTGCCTACGAAAAATTAAACGGTAAACATACTTTGAAAATATTAAAACTTTTGGAATATAAAAAAGGTTATTACATAGTAAAATCTTTAATTTTTGACGGAAAAATTTTAGAAAAACCTGATGAAAAACCGCTTAAATTTGAATTTTACGGCGATTCATTAACTTGCGGTTACGGAAATTTATCTACAAATCGTGATACCCCCCAACCTTTCGGATTTTTGGAACACGGATATCGTACTTGGGCGGCTTTGCTTAGTGAAAAAATGGGTGCAGAAATGTCAGCGGTTTCTTCATCGGGGCAGGGCGTATTAACCGATTGCGGCGGCAATCCTGAAGGAACTGTTTTTAAGTATTATGATATGGCGGTACCTTCTTACAATGTAAAATGGGATTTTAAAAAGTATCAGCCTGATGTTGTCTTTATTTACTTAGGTAATAATGACATTAATTATTGGCGTATGAATGAAAAAGCAGAACCCGATTGGGCAAAATTTGACGAAAAATCAAAAAAACTGCTTAAAAGCATAAAAAGCAATTGCCCAAATAGTAAAATAATTTATTTGCTCGGTCATGATAGCGAAAATAAGTATTATGAGGGCGTTGAAAAAGAGTATAAAAGGCTTGCTTTTGAATATGATAATGTCTATTATTGTGGCGGACTTTCTTCAAATCAAAACGGCGGAGATTGGCACCCGGATTTGAAAGACGATATAACGATATACGAAAAATTATATAAATTTATGTGTGAATATATAAAACTATAAAAAAAGACAGATTTACAAGAGGAGTTTTTTATGAGTAAAACAATTGTAACCTATTTTTCTGTAAGCGGTGTTACAGCCGGAAAGGCGGAACAACTTGCAAATATTTTTAATGCCGATTTATTTGAAATCGCACCGAAACAAAAGTATTCTTCCGCCGATCTTGATTGGCGTGACAGCAGTTCTCGAAGTTCGGTTGAAATGAAAGATGAAAAGTCACGCCCCGAAATGGCGAAAAATACAGATTTATCGCAGTATGATACTGTTTTTATAGGTTTCCCTATTTGGTGGTATACTGCTCCCCACATTATTAATACATTTATAGAGAGTAATGACTTTTCAGGCAAAAAGGTTGTGCTTTTTGCAACTTCCGGCAGTACGGGTATTGAGAAAACCGTAAATGATTTGCAAAAGCAGTACCCTGACATAAATATTGCAGGCGGAAAACTTGTAAACAGAAGTTTTTCGGAAAAAGATTTTGATTTTTAAGGAGATTAATTTATGTTAGGAAATTTTAATTATTGTAACCCGACAAAACTTTATTTTGGAGATGATTCGCTAAAAAATTTAAGTACAGAACTTGAAAAATACGGCGAAAATGTAGTTTTAATTTACGGCGGAGGCTCGATTAAGAAAAACGGAATTTACGATGAAGTTGTAAAAATATTAGAGAGAAACGGTAAAAATATCACCGAAATTTCGGGAGTCATGCCAAATCCAACCTTAGAAAAACTTTACGAGGGAGTTGAAATCGCAAGAGTGGCAAATGCAGACCTACTTTTGGCAGTAGGCGGCGGTTCGGTTTGCGATTATGCAAAAGCGGTTTCGGTTTCGGTAAACTGTGAGGAGGACCCTTGGGAAAAATACTATTTGAAATTTGAAGAACCTACTTGCGAAACACTTCCTGTTGGTTGTGTGCTGACAATGGTCGGCACAGGCTCTGAGATGAATGCCGGCTCGGTTATAACAAATCACGAGCAAAAACTCAAAATAGGTCATGTTTTTGCAGATGAAAAGATTATGCCGAGATTCTCAATTTTAAATCCAAAATATACTATGACTTTGCCTCATTATCAAATGGTTGCGGGTATTTACGATATTTTTAATCATATTTGCGAGCAATATTTTTCGGGCGATGATGATAACACAACCGATTATATTGCAGAGGGACTTATGCGTTCTTTAATAGTTTCGAGCAGAATTGCAAATAAAGACCCTAAAAATTATGAGGCACGAAGCAATATTATGTGGACCGCAACCTGGGCATTAAATACTCTGCTTAAAATGGGCAAATCAGGTGACTGGGAAGTTCATATGCTCGGTCAGGCGGTCGGCGCAATTACCAATGCTACTCACGGTATGACACTTGCTGCTGTATCGTTGCCTTATTATCAACACATTATGCCTTACGGTCTTAAAAAATTCAAAAGATTTGCTGAAAATGTTTGGGGCGTTAATGCTGAAAATAAGACAGATGAGCAAGTAGCACAAGAGGGACTTTGTGAAATGGAGAAATGGATGAAGGAACTCGGCCTTGCTATGAATATTTCGGAATTAGGCGCAAATAAGCAGAATATAGACGACATTGCAAAAGCAACGCTGATTTTAGACGGCGGTTATAAAACTTTAACACCCGAAGAAGTATTTGAGATTTTAAAACAAAGTATTTAATTTGCAATTAGCTACACAAATACCCAGAAAGTCAAAATGTTTTTTGAAAAATTTATATTATTTAATTGACATTTACACAATTGTACTTTATAATAATTATATCAAAGAGAATACTTTGATAAATTTTATAAGGAGGAAAATTTATTATGCAAGGTTCAAAAATGTTAAAGGTTGTAGGCATACTCTTAATTGTATTTGGTGCAATCGCTATGGTTATGGAATTTATTGCTATGGCAGGCATGAGTGTGTTAGAGGCTGTTGCTGGAAACGAAGTTTCGACAGGCGCTGTATGGTTTGCACTTATTATCGGTTTAATAGGTTGCATTGCTGAATTTGTTGCCGGCATCATCGGTGTTGCAAATTGGAAGAAACCTGAAAAAGCAAAAACATGCATTGTTTGGGGTATCATTATTATTGCATTGTGCGTAGTTTCAAATGTAGTTACTCTTATTGCTTATCCAAAGAGTTTCAGTGCGTTCAGTTTATTAAGCGGTCTTGTAATGCCTATTCTTTATCTCATAGGCGCTTACAAATTAAAAGCAACTGTAACAGCAGAATAAGATTTGTTGCTACATAAAAATTCCGTAGAGTAAAATCTACGGAATTTTTTCTTTATAAATCTTTTTCGTGTAAAACTACGCCGGCTTGCTGTAATTTTTTCTGCAATTCTTCAACCGAATAATTTTTAAAGTCATCACTAAAAGCGGCGGCGGTTCCCGCAGCCTGCCCGGAAACGGCACAAACAGGAATAACACGGGTTATATCCCACATAGGTTCGGTTACCGAAATACATCTGCCGGCGGTTATAATGTTTTTAACCGCCCTGCCGTAAAGACAAGAGAAGGGCAGTTCATAAACAGGTCCTGCCTTTCGCCAATCGCTGAAAAGACCTACGCTGTCTTTAAACTCTTTGTGCATTTCTGTATCGTCAATCTCATAATCAGAAACAATCCGCCTTGTCATTCTGATTTGTGGAATTGCGGCGATTGTCCCTAAGTTATAATCTTTTGAAATACTGCCTTTTTTCAAAAAGTCATCAAGCGCAAAAGCGTGAGCAGCGGTAACTTGTTCACTTAATTCTTTTGCGTCAAGCCCCGAATATCTTTTAAGGCTATTTTCAAGTTTCTTTTGTTCTTCGGTTTTGAACTTTTCGGGAATATCAGCCCAGCCAAGCTTTTTAAGTTTGTATTTGTCTTTTTCGTGATAATAATACCAGCCTGCAAGAATATTTCCTTGTTTGAAATTTGCAGTTTCCTCGCCGACAAATTTGCAAATATCGGCATCGCCGGTTGCATCTACAATACTTTTGCAGGCTATCGCGCTTCTGCCCGATTTGTTTTCAATAATAAGATAATTTATTTTTTCATCTTCAACAACTGCATCGCAAACGCTCGTTCCGTAAAGAATTTCAACGTCCTCATTATGTAACTGTTTTTCAAGTAAAATTCCGAAAAGATTTGCGTTAAACTGCACCTCAAAACGACGATCTTTTTTTTCTTCGTCAGTGCCGTTTTCAAGCCAAGCTTTTGGGTATTTACCTTCATATCCGTGTTTCATCGAAAGGTGTAAAAGTTCTTCTGCAATGCCAAAAGAAACCTGTTTTCCCTCGCCGTCGCAAAGCGGTAAATATATTGTAATAAGACCTAATGTAGCAAGTCCGCCGACTAAAAATTGCTTTTCAATAAGTAATACCTTTGCGCCGTTTCTTTTAGCTGCCAAAGCAGCCGCAACACCGGCAATTCCACCGCCTGCAACTACTACATCATATTCTCCCGTAACAGGTAGGCTTTTCGCTTTTTCCTTAATATAATTCATAGTGATTTTACCTTATTTAATATAGTTTTTAATTGTGGTTAAATCAAGTTTATCATAATTTTTCAAAAATTCGTAAACAAATTTTCCTATTGGCTTACAGCCGTTTTGATCGTCTGATTCAATGTTGAGCGGCATAATCGGGTCATGTACCGAAAGGCGGAGCAAAAACCAACCATTATTTATAGAAATTCTGATACCCTCGTGATTGTCTGGCGCAATTTCCATATTATTTTGCTTTCCGTATTCAAATAAATCATCAATAACTTTTTGACCGTAAGCCTTAAAATCGTCTTCTAAAATTTTAAAACGAAGTTCAACTAAATCTTTTGGCTCTTTAAGCGCACAAATCAAATCGTCAATTGACTTGCCTGATTTTCGAAGTTTTGCTGATTTAATTATAATTTTTGTTATAAGATATGCACCGTCATCAAGAAAATAATTCTCTTTGAAAGCGGCGTGTCCGGAGGTTTCAATTGCCAGCGGTGCTGATATACCCTCGTTTTCAAGTCGTACCGCCTCGTCAATTACATTTTTATAACCTCTTTTGAAACGGTGATGTTTTCCACCGAGATTTTCTTCAATAAATGTTTTAAGTCCGCTTGATGTGACCGAGTCGGTAACTACTGTACCGCCTGTATTGTTTTCAAGTGCAATTGCGGCAGCGAGGGCTACAATACGGTTGCGGTTAATCTCTTTACCGTCAGATGAAACACAAGAAGCCCTGTCAACATCAGTATCAAAAATTACGCCGAGGTCAGCGTGATTTTTAACAGTTGCGTCGGAAATCGATTTCATAGCTACCTTGTTTTCAGGGTTTGGAATGTGGTTCGGAAACATTCCGTCAGGCTCTAAAAACTGACTGCCTTCAATGTCAGCACCGAGCGGTTGCAATACATCGTAAGCGTAAAATCCGCCTGCTCCGTTGCCTGCGTCAACAATTATTTTAAGACCTTCAAGCGGTTTTACTTCGCCTGTTTCTTCTATGATTTTATCACGCAGAATTTTTGAATATTCGCTCATAAAGTCTATTTTTTCGCATTTGCCGTTTGCGTTTTCAACTTGCTTTGCGTTTTGTGCATTTTCAAGAATTTGTGCAATATCATCGCCCGAAACACCGCCGTCACGAGTAAAAAATTTCAGCCCGTTGCGGTTGAAAGGGTGGTGCGAAGCGGTAATTTGAACAGCCGCATTACAGCCTTTTACAACGGTTGTCATAAACATTGAAGGGGTACTGCTAAGCGAACAGTCAAGCACCTTTACGCCTTTTGAAACCAGCACTTCAATAACATCGTTTTTTATTCTTTCAGCAGATATTCTTGAATCGTGACCGACAGAAACTGTAATTTCGCTTGCTTTTTTATTGTATTTTTCGCAAAACCAAACCAAAAAGCCGTTAGCCATTGCTTTTATAACATCGTCGGTGAGGTTGATGTGTTCACCCTCGACACCCTCTGCTGCAATACCGCGAATATCCGTTCCGCTTTTAAACTTTTTATAATCTATCATATTTTTGCTCCTTGAACATCATAATTATAATAAGTATATCATAGTTTTAATAATAAATAAAGAGAAATACTGAAAAAATGGTAATTCATTGTAGGGGGGAGAGTATTGCTTCCCGTTTTATTTGATGGATTTACTTGACGGGACGGGTCAAGAACCCGACCTCTACAAAGTTTGTACAGTTTTATAATATCGGTGTAGGGGACGGCTTACGGTGCGTTCCGTAAAATTCGCTAAAAATCCTCAAAGTTAAATCAAAACTTCAAATCTGAGGCACTACAAATCTTAAAGTAATATCAAACTTTTCGCCGAAGAGTTGCGTTGCGGTCGCAACCGCCCGAAGAGAAGCGTGTCTAGGCACTCGACTATTTCACAAATCCTACTTTGCGTTTTACTTTTGACAAGGTTTTGCGGGCGATATAGGTGGCTTCTTCGGCACCCTCTTTATACATATTTTCAAGTGTCGCTTTATCGCTCATCAACTCGTTATAACGCTCTTGAACAGGATAAAGTTCCTCAACAACTGCTTCGGCAACGGCAAGTTTAAAATTTCCGTAACCTTTGCCGTCAAACTCTTTTTCAATATCTTTAAAACTCTTTTTGGTAACGGCAGAATATATCGTCATAAGATTGTTAATACCTGCTTTTTCCTCTTTGTCACCAAAATAAATTTTCGCCTCAGAATCGGTAACGGCACGCTTGAATTTGCGAACAATTGTATCGGGGTCATCTAAAATTTTAATATAAGCGTTTTCGTTTGAGTCGGATTTGCCCATTTTTTCGGTCGGGTTTTGCAAACTCATAATTTTTGCGCCGACTTTTGGAATAATCGGCTCGGGAATTTTAAAGGTATCGCCGTAAATTCCGTTAAAACGATTTGCAACTGTTCTGCAAAGTTCAACATGCTGTTTCTGGTCAGCACCGACAGGAACAACATCAGCCTGATACAAAAGAATATCCGCATTCATAAGTGACGGATATGAGAAAAGTCCTAAATTAACATTATCAGGCGCTTTTTTCGATTTATCTTTAAACTGTGTCATTCTCTGCATTTCGCCGTACATCGAATAGCAAGAAAGTATCCAAGAAAGTTCGGCGTGAGCAGGTACGGTAGACTGAATAAACATAAGGCTCTTTTTTGGGTCAAGTCCGATTGCGTTTAAAATAGCGTAAGCCTGCAAAGTTTGGCTTCTAAGTGCTTTTGGTTCGAGTCGAATTGTTATTGCGTGAAGGTCAGCAACTGCAAAAATTGAGTTGTATTCATCTTGCAAATTCACCCAGTTGCGAAGCGCACCAAGGTAGTTGCCGAGTGTGAAATGACCTGTCGGCTTTATCATACTTAACATTGTTTTTTTGTCTTGTGAAAATTCCATTTGCTATATCTCCTTAACTAATTCGCCAAGCTTTTGCATACCCTCAATCAACTGTTCTTCGGTTGGGGTAGAGTAGTTAGTGCGAAACTCGTGGCACTGCTCGTTTTCATGTATCAAAAATGCGGTGCCTGGAACTAATGCGACTTGTTTTTCTTTTACCGCTTTGGTGCAAAAGTCCATCATATCGACTTCTTTCGGTAGTTTACACCAAACAAACAAGCCGCCCTCAACTTTATTATAAGTTATTCTACCGCCGAAATTTTCGTCCATCAAATTCATCATAAGATTCGCTTTTTTGCGGTAAATTGCTCGAATTTTTTGCAAATGCTTTTCAAAATCAACCGTTTTTATAAATTCGTTGGTTATCATCTGCGACAGCACTGTTGTGTGAACATCGCTTGTTTGCTTGCAAACGGTCAGTTTTGCTATTATCTGCTCGTTGCCGATTGCATAACCTACTCGCATTCCCGGTGAGAGTACCTTTGAAAAAGAGCCTGCATAAACAACCAATCCGTCCGTATCGAGCGATTTAATTGTCGGAATATCTTGCCCTGCAAAACGAATTTCGCCGTAAGGGTTATCTTCTAAAACCAAAACGCCGTACTTTTTAGCAAGCAAGTAAATGGCTTTGCGTTTTTCAAGTGACATTGTAACGCCTGAGGGGTTTTGAAAATTCGGAATTGTATAAATAAATTTTGTGTTTTTGTTTTCTTGCAACGCTTTTTCGAGTGCATCAATGTTCATTCCGTCATCATCAATTTCAACACCTACAAGATTTGCACCGTAAGATCGAAATGCGTTCAGCGAGCCGATAAATGTAGGCTTTTCGCAAATAATTGTATCGCCCTTTTCAACAAATGCTTTGGTCATCAAATCCATTACCTGCTGTGCACCCGATGTAATAATTAAATCATCGTTTTCGCCAAAAGATTGCCATTTTTCTTTCATATACTTTTTCATTGTATCACGAAGCGGAGTGTAACCCTCGGTTATTGAATACTGCAATGCAGTAATAGGATTATTTTTCAGAATGTTTTGGGCTATCCTTTCAATATCTTCGATCGGAAAAGCCTCCGGCGAGGGGTTGCCTGCGGCAAACGAAATCATACCCGGAACGCCCGAATATTTTAGGATTTCTCTAATGGCGCTTGGCGCCAAAGAGGCGATGCTTTCAGTAAATTTATAGTTCATTTAATCTCTCCCATACCTAATTACAATCATTATATCATAAAAAGGCTAAATTTACCATAGAAAATAAAAAGTTTTTTTAAAAATAAAACAACGGTTGAGATATCAACCGTTGTTAAATGCAAATTAATTATTCAGCCTCGCTGTAAACGCTGACTCTTTTTCTGCCTGCACCGAAAGTTTCAAATTTTACTTTACCGTCAACTTTTGCAAATAAAGTATCATCAGAACCTTTACCAACATTTGTACCCGGGTGAAAATGAGTACCTCTTTGGCGAACTAAAATGTTACCTGCTAAAACGAATTGTCCGTCTGCTCTTTTAAGACCGAGTCTTTTAGATTCAGAATCACGACCGTTTTTAGTAGAACCAACACCTTTTTTGTGTGCAAATAAT
>CACYEQ010000015.1 GCA_902773485.1 Oscillospiraceae bacterium | reverse complement strand
TAATGCTCCGAGGAGTAAATATGACAGAAAAGGAGTTAGAGATATTTAATATCTCTCATGCAGGCGAATGAAAAGAGTATTTGTTAATGAGAAATGGTGCTTGGGTTGTCACCTTTGCGAGTATAATTGTGCTTTCGCAAATTCGGGTTCTGACAATATGGTAAAAGCGCTTAAAGATAAAAAAATCTATCCGAGAATACGCATTGAGGGCGATGAAAGGATTAATTATGCGGTATCTTGTCGTCATTGTACCGACCCGGTTTGCGTTAAAAGTTGCATTACAGGTGCACTTTCAATTAATGACGGTGTTATTACAATTAATCAAGATAAGTGCGTCGGTTGTTTAACTTGCGTTTTAGTATGTCCTTATGGTTGTATTTCACAAAACGAAAATTCGGTAGCGCAAAAATGCGAACTTTGTCTTAAAAACAGCGCAGGCGAGCCTGCTTGTGTAAAAGGCTGCCCGAATAACGCTATTGTTTATGAGGAGAGATAAGGTTATGAAATATGTAATTGTTGGAAATTCAACTGCGGCGGCAGGCTGTATTGAGGGAATAAGAAACGTTGATAAAGAGGGTAGTATTACAGTTATAAGCGGTGAAAATCATTTTGTTTATTCACGCCCTTTGATTTCTTATTATTTGGAAGAAAAAACTGATTTACAGCGAATGAAATATCGCCCCGATGATTTTTACGAGAAGAATAAATGTAATGTTCTTTACGGCTTTAAGGCTACAAGAATTGATAAAGACAAACAAGAAGTTTATTTGGATAACGGCGATAAACAGCAGTATGATAAACTTATGATAGCGACAGGCTCTTCGCCTTTTGTACCGCCTTTTAAAGGACTTGATACGGTTGCAAATAAGTTCTCTTTTATGACAATTGACGATGCTCTTTCTATCGAAAAGATAATAAATAAAGATTCAAAAGTTCTTATTGTGGGTGCAGGATTAATAGGGCTTAAATGTGCAGAAGGTCTGCTTGAAAAGGTAGGAAAAATAACCGTTTGTGATCTTGCAAACCGTGTATTATCAAGTATTTTTGATGATGAATGTGCTTCGATAATGCAAGCACATCTTGAAGAAAAAGGCATCCAGTTTTTACTCGGCGATTCTGCCGAAGAGTTTTCAGGCAATACTGCTAAAATGATGAGCGGTAAAACGGTTGATTTCGATGTTTTAATTCTTGCTGTCGGCGTTCGTCCGAATATCGCCCTTGCAAAAGAAATAGGCATAGAAACCAATAGGGCAATATTAGTTGACAATGAAATGAAAACTTCTGTTTCTGATATTTACTCCGCAGGCGACTGCACCGAATATCTTGATTTTTCATCTAACAGTCAAAAAGTTATGGCGATTCTGCCGAATGCTTATATGCAAGGGTTGGTCGCAGGCAAAAATATGGCAGGGGAGAAAAGCGTTTTTGATAATGCAATCCCAATGAATTCAATAGGATTTTTCGGACTTCACGCAATGAGTGCAGGAAGTTATTTTGATGAAAAAGACGGTGGAAAATGCTATACCGAAAAAGGTGAAAAGAATATTAAAAAACTTTTTGTAAAAGACGGTGTGCTCAGCGGTTTTATAATTATAGGCGATGTAGACAAAGCAGGAATTTACACAAATTTAATCAGAAATAAAACAAAACTTTCGGATATTGACTTTGAAATTATTAAAAAATCACCGACTTTATTTGCTTTTAGTAAAGAAAACCGTGGAAAAATGCTTGGAGGTGTGGTATAATGAAAAAAATAAATGCTGAAAACCTTGATTACAGAGAATTAAATAACAATTTGCACGAAAGCGATTGTGATGTAACCATTACAAATTGTTTAGGTCAGCGTTTCATTGCCGCAGGTAAATCAAATTATAATTATGTTATTGAGGGTATTTCAGGTAACGCATTGGGCGCTTATCTTAACGGAAGTACTATTCGAGTAAACGGCAATGCACAAGATGCAGTCGGCGATACAATGAATGCAGGAAAAATTTTTATTAACGGTAATGTCGGCGACGCAGTCGGTTATGCAATGCGAGGTGGCGAGATTTATGTTAAGGGCAGTGCAGGTTACCGTGCAGGCATTCATATGAAAGCCTATAAAGAGAAAAAGCCGATTATGGTTATCGGCGGTAAAGCAGGCAGTTTTTTGGGCGAGTATCAGGCAGGTGGTTTGATTGTTGTTTTGGGACTCAGCGAAAACAATAAACCTATTGTCGGCAATTTTCCTTGCACAGGAATGCACGGCGGAAAAATGTATTTAAGGACAACTCCCGATAGCATTGATTTTCCTGCTCAGGTAAATGCAACAAAAGCAACAGATGAGGATATGGAAGAAATAAAACCTTATATAAGCAGTTTTTGTAATGAATTTGGATTGAGCGAGGGTGACATTTTAAACGCTGAGTTTACTGTTGTAACTCCCGATACAAAGAATCCTTATAAACAAATGTATGTAGCAAACTAATAGAAGGACGGTTTAATTTATGAAATATTCACCGGATGAAATTATGCAGTTTATTGCAGAGGAAGATGTTAAATTTATTCGTTTGGCATTTTGCGATATTTACGGCAATCAGAAAAATGTTTCAATTATGCCAAATGAAATTGAAAGAGCGTTTAAATACGGTATTTCAATTGATGCATCGGCAGTTGCCGATTTTAATTGCGGCGTTCATTCTGATTTGTTTTTGAGGCCGGACGCTTCAACTATTTGCGTTTTGCCTTGGCGTCCCGAGCACGGTAAAGTTGTAAGAATGTTTTGTGACATAACTTATCAGAACGGTGATGTTTTTGAACTAGATACAAGAAATATTCTGAAGAAAGCCATTAAAGATGCAAAAGAAAAAGGTTATTCTTTCAAGTTTGGCACAGAAATGGAGTTTTATCTTTTTGAGGCAGACGAAAAAGGAAATAAAACCGATATTCCTTTTGACAATGCAGGTTATATGGATATTGCACCTGCCGACAAAGGTGAAAATGTCCGCCGAGATATTTGCTTAACGCTTGAAAAAATGGGTATCGAATCGGAGGGTTCTCACCACCAAACAGGACCGGGTCAAAACGAAATTGATTTTAAATATTCTGACCCTCTCACTTGTGCGGACAATGCAATAACTTTTAAATATGTTGTTAACACGATTTCTGTGCGACATGGTGTTTGTGCTGACTTTTCGCCGAAACCGATTGCTGATGAGGCAGGAAACGGTATGCATATTAACATTTCGGTTGACGGGCAAATGACTGATGAAAATATTAATTATATTATAGGCGGGATTATCAAACGAATTTCCGATATTACCGTGTTTTTGAATAGGGTTGAGAATTCTTATTTAAGATTTGGAACATTCAAAGCGCCGAAATATGTTTCTTGGTCAAAAGAAAATCGATCTCAGTTAATAAGAGTACCTGCTGCACCAATTCAGAACAAGCGTGTAGAATTAAGGTCGCCGGATGCTATGTGCAATCCGTATATTGCTTATTCTTTGCTGATTTATGCAGTTTTAGAGGGATTTAACAAAAAACTTGCGGCAGATGAAGCAATTAATAAAGATTTGTTCTATGCGAACGATGAAGAAGCAAAAGGTTTAAAATCATTACTGCTTGATTTGAATTCAGCAAAAAATGCTGCAAAAAACAGCGATTTTGTTAAAAAATATTTACCGTCGGCTATTATTGAAAAATATTGCGAATAGATTTTATAAGCAATTATAAGGAGGTGAATGATTTTGGATTTGAAAGAACAGGTATTCAGCGTTCTTGTTATTTCCGCTTCGGAAAAGTTTAACAATTCAATAGCGGAATTTATTCCGAAATCACGTTTCACTCCTATAATTATTGCCGATAATGTTTCGGCGGCAAAGAGAGTTTTAGTTGATAATTCTTTTGATGTTGTCATCATTAATTCTCCGTTGCCCGATGAAAACGGTATCGACCTTGCTATTGATTTATGTGCTGATACAAATACGGGAGTTCTTTTGTTTTCAAGAGCAGATATTTATGAAATCGTGCTAGATAAAGTTATGCCTTACGGCATTTTGACAATTTCAAAGCCTGCTTCATCAAAACTTGTGTTGCAATCTGTAAATATTTTGTGTTCTGTTAGGCAAAAATTGAAAAGAATCGAAAAGAAAACTGTTTCAATCGAAGAAAAAATGAAAGAAATAAGAATAATTAATAGGGCAAAATGGCTTTTGATTGATGAACTCAAAATGAGTGAGGAAGATGCTCATAAATATATTGAAAAGCAAGCAATGGATAATTGTGAAACAAAACGCTCAGTATCAGAACGGATTATAAGAACATACGGGTAAAAATTAAAAAAATGAGTATTTTTGAAAAAAACACTTGAATTTTCATTGTGTTTGTGATATAATAACGCTTGTGCTTGAAAAAATTCAAGTTTAAATGCGCTGCTAGCTCAGTTGGATAGAGCATCTGCCTTCTAAGCAGAGGGTCGGGGGTTCGAATCCCTCGCAGCGCGCCAAAAATCCTCTAATCAATATGATTAGGGTTTTTTTTTAGAAAAAGTAAATATTTTGTTAATTTAAATAAAAATATATTTTTTTATAAAAGTGTGCTATAATTAATGAGGTTATTTTTTTGAGTTTTAGGAGGATTCTTTATGGATTGGAAAAACGAATATGAGAGATGGCTTAATAATGAATACCTTGATAGGGAATTATTAGATGAACTTAAAAACGCAAATGACATTCACGATAGATTCTATAAAGGACTTGAATTCGGAACAGGCGGTTTAAGAGGTGTTTTAGGTGCCGGAATTAACCGAATGAATATATATACTGTCAGAAAAGCAACGCAAGGCTTGGCTGATTATCTTAATGCAAGCGATTTGCCTAAAAAAGTTGCTGTTGGATACGACAGCAGAATAAAAAGCGATGTTTTTGCAAAAGAATCAGCAAAAGTGCTGGCGGCAAATAATATTACTACATATATTTATCCTCGTTTGGAGCCTACACCCGCACTTTCTTGGGCGGTTAGGTATTATGGTTGCGGTGCAGGTATTAATGTAACTGCCAGTCATAATCCGGCAAAGTATAACGGTTATAAGGTTTACGGTGCTGACGGTTGCCAAATTAATTTGGAAGTTGCTGATAAAATTTTGCATCAAATTGAAAAAATTGATTGTTTTGAAGTTAAAACTGTCGATTTCGACGAGGCGGAAAAACAAGGTAAAATAGTTATTATTGAAGATAAATGTGTTGATGATTTTGTAGATGCGGTTTATGCTCAAAAAGTAGGCGACGGCGAGGGAACCGATAATTTGAAATTGGTTTATACTCCTTTAAACGGTGCAGGTCTTGAATGTGTTAAAAAATTGCTTAAAAAAATGAATATTAAAAATGTTTCGATAGTTGCGGAACAAGAAAAGCCCGACGGCAATTTTCCAACCTGCCCTTATCCAAACCCTGAAATTAGAGAGGCTATGCAAAAAGGTCTTGAACTTTGTGAAGAGGTTAAACCTGATTTGTTGCTCGGTACTGACCCTGATTGTGACAGATGCGGTACTGCTGTTCCTAATAAGCAAGGCGGTTATACTCTTATTTCAGGCAATGAAATGGGAATAATTTTGCTTGATTACATTTGTAAAACAAGAACAAAACTCGGCACAATGCCTAAAAACCCAATAGCGGTATCTACTATCGTTTCAACTGATATGATTGACCCGATTGCTGAAAAATACGGTGTTGAAATTAAAAGAACTTTAACTGGTTTTAAATTTATCGGTGAGCAAATAGGATTTTTGGAGAAACAAGGCGAACAAGACCGATTTATTTTTGGTTTTGAAGAAAGTTACGGCTATCTATCAGGTGCTCATGTAAGAGATAAAGATGCTGTAAATGCTACATTATTAATCTGTGAAGCGGCAGCATTTTATGCAAAACAAGGAAAAAGCCTTTTAGATGTTATTAATGATTTGTATGAAGAGTACGGATATTACCGCAATGCGCTCGTAAGCGTTGAGTTTGAGGGTGATACCGGTATGACTAAAATGCAAAATATTATGACATCTTTGCGTGAAAATGTTCCTGAAAATATCGGCGATTTGAAAGTAGAAAAATTTGTTGATTATAACGATGAAGGAACAGGTTTGCCAAAATCGAATGTGCTTGAATTCCGTTTAGATGGCGGTTCTAAATTTATGATACGCCCATCCGGAACAGAGCCGAAGATAAAGGTTTATCTTTCATCTGTTGCAAAAACTCTTTCTCAGGCTGATGCAATTAACCAAGAATTAGAAAAAGTGGCTTATCAAATTTTAAAATAATATTTAATAACCGCCTTTTTATATTAAGGCGGTTATTTGTTATTTTTATAGGTAATAACAAACAAAAAAATATTAATTAATTAAAATTGTATGTTGATTATTCGCAAAAAATATGGTAAAATAATAGTATTAATAAATATTAGGAGTGCATCAAATGAACGATTTAATAATAACTGTGAGCCGTGAGTTTGGTTCCGGAGGAAGAGCAATAGGCGAAGGCGTTGCAAAAAAACTCGGTTACAATTTTTACGATAAAGCGATAATTGACGAAGCGGCTCAAGAAAGTGGGCTTTCTGCGGAATTTATTGCAAAAGAGGAGCAAACTTTTTCAAACAGTATTCTTTTTAATCTTGCAACTTCCGGCGGTTCGTTCGGCGTGGGCGGAACATCTTTGGTTGATAAAATTTATGTTTCCGAAAGCAAGGCTATTAAAGATTTTGCCGAAAAAGGACCTTGTGTTATAGTAGGTCGTTGCGCCGACTATATTCTAAGAGAAAAAAATTGCTTTAATGTATTTGTTTATGCAGATGAGGAATATAAGAAAAAAAGAATTGTTGAGGAATACGGCTTTGAAAGAAAAGAAGCGTTGAAATTAATCAAAACGAGAGATAAAACAAGATCAAGGCATTATAATTATTATTGCGACAGAATTTGGGGAGAGAGAAAAAATTATCATCTGCTTGTAAATTCTTCTGCTTTCGGAATTGAGGAGGCAGTTAATCTTATAATTGACAGTGCGAAAATATTTCAAAGCAATAAAGAAAAATAAATGAAAAAAGGAGATTTATTATGGAATTAAAAGGTTCGCAAACTGAAAAAAATTTATTGGCTGCTTTTGCAGGTGAGTCACAGGCGAGAAACAAATATACTTATTTTGCAAGCAAAGCAAAAAAAGAGGGTTATCAGCAGATAGCCGCCATTTTTGAAGAAACTGCCCTAAACGAAAAAGAACATGCAAAAATTTGGTTTAAAGAGTTAAACGGTATTGGTACTACCGCTGAAAATTTAAAAGCAGCGGCAGACGGTGAGAATTTTGAGTGGACTGATATGTATGAGCAGTTTGCAAAAACTGCCAAAGAAGAGGGTTTTGACAGATTGGCTTTCCTTTTTGAAGAAGTCGGCAAAATTGAAAAGGAACACGAGGAAAGATACAGAAAATTGCTTGATAATGTTGAAAACGGTAAAGTCTTTGAAGCAGGTGAAGTTAAAATCTGGAAGTGCAGAAATTGCGGACATATTGTT
>CACYEQ010000014.1 GCA_902773485.1 Oscillospiraceae bacterium | reverse complement strand
GCATATTCAATGGATTTACACATTAACATTCAGCCTGCCTGTTATGATGGCGATTATTTATTTCGGACTTAGAGTTTTAAAAGAAACGTCTCTTAAAAAACGTGTAGTTTTTTCTTCGATTATTGGTTTATTTTCATCAATAGGTTATTTAATCAGACCTACAAGCGTTTTTCCGCTTGTAGCATTTGTAATTATTGCAGTAACTAGTATTAAATTTAACAAAGATTTTTTTAAAAAAGCGAGCGCAGTTGCTATGTCATTGATATTTGTTTTTGGCGTTTCGTATTTTGTTATAAATAATCTTGCAAACTCCCGTTTTGAAAAAACTTTAAAACACAACCTGCCTATAACGCACTGGATTATGATGGGGATTACCGACCAAGGTGTTCTTGACAAAAACGATGTTATTCTTACAAGAAGTTTTGGTGAAACAAAAGCCGAAAAGCAAAAAGGTAATATTAAAGAGATTAAAAAAAGGTTTTCTGAAAAAAGTGCAGGCGAGTTATTTCGTCATTTTCAGGCAAAAATAAGAAACACCTTTACCGATGGGACTTACAATATAGCCACAAGATATAATTCATCATACGCATATTCAACATTAAAAACATATACCACAGGACAAAACAGCACAATTTTTTCGCTTTTCTGCCAAGGGTTTAAGGTTTTTTCGTTGTTTTTCTCATTTCTTGGCATTTTCTTTATGATAAAAAAGAAAGAATATACGCTTATGCCGTTGGTAATTTTGGTTTTAGGTGGATTTGTTTTCTATATGTTTTGGGAATCAAAACAGTCTTACAGTCTTCCCTTTTTACTGCCTGAACTGATTTTATCTGTATATGCGTTCAGTATTTTTGATAAAGAAACTATTTTTGAAACAAAACCGAAAAAAATTGCAACATCTTTTGCTTGTATCGCTCTTATAATTGGAGTTATTTTTGCTCCGCCAGTAAAACAACGAAATTTAGAATCATCAAGCACCTCAATAAAACTGTTTTCAGTTAAAGATATTAATTGTATTTCAAAAGGCGAAATAAAGCAAGAGTTTATTTCAAACATAAGGGTCAATAGAATAACTATTTTTTCAAAAAAAATAGACCAAAACTGCGTTGCAAAAATATCAATCGCCGATGAAAACGGAAAAAAAGTTTTCAGCGACGAATTATTACATAAAAGATTTAATAGCGTGAAAAACAGAACCGGTTTAAAAAAAAGAATAAAATATCAATGCTTTAATTTAAGAATAAAAGGAAATAGAATTAAAAAGAACATAAAATATACAATTATTATAAACTCAAAAAATATTTATTGGTTTGAGAAAAAATCGTTAGGCTCTGATTTTTATGATGGTGATTTATATATCGACAATAAAAAACAACCGGGCGATTTACTGTTATCAATGAAAGGTATATAATACTAAAATAATAAAAAAGACCTATCCGAGAAAGGATAGGTCTTTAATTTTAACTTATTTTACAAGTTCGATAATTGCCATTTCAGCGGCGTCGCCTCTACGAGGACCAATTTTAGTGATTCTTGTATAACCACCGTTTTTGTCACTAAAAGATGGGGCGATATCGTTGAAAAGTTTTGTTACAACATCTTCCTTAGTTACAAAAGCCATAACCTGACGACGAGCATTCAAATCGCCTTTTTTAGCAATTGTAATATATTTTTCAGCCATATTGCGAACTTCTTTTGCACGGGTTACAGTTGTTTCAACTTTGCCGTTTTCATAAAGAAAAGTAACCATAGCACGAAGCATCGCTTTACGCTGATCGCTTTTTCTGCCGAGTTTTCTTGTACCTGGCATTTAAACTCACTCCTTTACAGTTGTGTAAATAAAGAATGTTTTTATTCTTCCTCTTTACGAAGTTCGAATCCCAAACTTTCAAGTTTGTGAATAACTTCTTCAAGTGATTTTCTACCGAGATTTCTGACTTTCATCATATCCTCTTCGGATTTTTGAGTCAAATCTTCAACCGTGTTGATGCCTGCTCGTTTCAAGCAGTTAAAACTACGAACTGAAAGGTCAAGTTCCTCAATGGTCATCTCAAGCACTTTTTCTTTTGCATTATCGTCTTTCTCGACCATAATATCGCCTTGTGTTACCTCTGCTGCGAGGTCAACAAACAAGTTAAGATGTTCAGTGAGCACCTTGGCCGCTAACGCAATAGCATCTGTTGCTGATATTGTACCGTTAGTCCAAACATCAATCGTAAGTTTATCAAAATCAGATACCTGACCGACACGAGTGTCGGATACATTGAAATTCACTTTTGTTACAGGAGTATAAATCGAGTCAATCGGAATTACGCCGATGACAGGTTGCTCCTGTTTGTTTTTTTCAGCCGGAACATAGCCACGGCCTTTATCAATGGTAAGTTCTATAAAGAGTTTACCACCTTCTGAAACTGTTGCAATATGCAAATCAGGATTAAGTATTTCTACTTCAGAATCGCTCTTAATGCTACCTGCGGTAACCTCACAAGGACCTTCCGCCTCAATATAGCAAACCTTTGGTGATTCACCGGTGATTTTTGCATTGAGGTTTTTGATGTTAAGAACAATTTCAGTAACATCTTCTTTAACATCCGGAATTATTGAAAACTCATGAACAACGCCGTCAATTTTAATAGAAGTAACTGCAACACCAGGTAATGATGAAAGCAATACTCTACGGAGACTGTTGCCAAGGGTTATACCAAATCCTCTTTCAAGCGGTTCAATGGAAAATCTACCGTAAGAACCGTCTTCCGCTAACTCTTCAGCTTCTATTCTTGGCTTCTCGATTTCAATCATTCAGAATCCTCCTTTAAGCAGAAAAACTTTTCCGCTAAATTTGTAGTCGGATAACCGACAAATAAATATAAATGCAACAAACAAAAAGATATTATTTTGAATACAACTCAACTATGAGAGATTCCTCAACCGGTGTATCAATATCTTCTCTGTTAGGAAGATTAACAACCTTACCTGATTTTGCATTTGCATCACGCTCTAACCATGCCGGAACAGGGCGCGAACCGTTTGTTTCAAGAACAGTTTTGATTTTTTCGCTTTCCAAACTGCCTGATTTAATTGCGATAACATCGCCTGCTTTTACAAGATAAGAAGGAATATTTACCTTTTTACCGTTAACTGTAAAGTGGTTATGAAGAACCAACTGGCGTGCTTCTTTTCTACTGCTTGCAAATCCTAATCTATAAACAATGTTATCAAGACGGGTTTCAAGAATTTGAAGAAGGTTTTCACCTGTGATACCCTGTCTTCTTTCAGCTTCAACAAAATATTTGTGGAACTGATTTTCCAATACACCGTAATAGCGTTTTGCTTTCTGTTTCATACGGAACTGAGTAGCATACTCGGAGTTCTTTTTACGACCTTGACCGTGCTGGCCCGGTGCGTAACTTCTGTGAGTAAAAGAACATTTATCTGAATAGCATCTTTCGCCTTTTAAGAATAACTTTTCGCCTTCTCTGCGGCAAAGTCTGCATACAGGACCTGTATATCTTGCCATACAACTAGCACCTCCTAAATTTAATTATACGCGTCTTCTTTTCGGTGGACGACAACCGTTGTGTGGAATAGGAGTTACATCTTTAATAAGACTAACTTCCAAACCTGCGGTCTGCAATGCTCTGATTGCAGCCTCACGGCCTGCTCCCGGACCTTTAACAAATACTTCAACTGTCTTTAAACCATGTTCCATTGCGGTTTTTGCTGCGGTTTCAGCAGCAGACTGAGCAGCGAACGGAGTAGATTTTTTGAACCTCTGAATCCGAGTTCGCCTGCCGATGCCCAAGAAAGTGTATTTCCCTGAGTGTCGGAAATGGTGACAATAGTATTGTTGAAGGTTGACTGTATATGTGCACTGCCACGCTCGATATTTTTCTTCTCGCGGCGGCGACGGGTT
>CACYEQ010000013.1 GCA_902773485.1 Oscillospiraceae bacterium | reverse complement strand
TTTATGCTATTCAAATAAAGGCGAAAAATTGTTGACTATTCGCAATGCGGTAGGATTCTTTCCTATGACAGTCGTAACAATCGGAGGGTATTATCTTGCTGAATCTCTTATTTACGGAAACTGGAAAACCCCGGTTTTTGCAATTTACGGCAATGTAATTCAATCTGTCGGAAGCGTTGTAATTTTCTGCGTTTTCGCATTTGCGCTTGATAAAGCGGGCTTTAAAAACAAAGTAGGAAAAGTAATAGGTATTAAATGAAAAATAAACTTATAGCAATCTTAATTGTAGTTTTGCTGATTCTCGGAGTGTTCTGCCTCAGGCAGTGCTATTTCAAAAATTTTGATGAAAATAACGAAAATTCAGATAACAGCGACAGTTCTGTTCAATTAAAAGTTCATTTTATTGATGTAGGGCAGGGTGACAGTTGTTTTATCGAACTGCCTAATTATAAAACTATGCTTATTGATTCGGGTGACGCAAAACATTCAAAAACAGTTACAAATTACATATCTTCATTAGGTTACAACACAATAGATTATGTTGTTGCAACTCATGCAGATGCTGACCATATCGGTGCTATGGCAGATGTTTTTGAAGATTTTGAAATTAAGAATTGCTATACTTCTTCTGTAAAATCAAATACAAAAACATATAAGGATTTTAAGAAAGCGGTTGATAATGAGGGTATAAAACTTCAATATCCTCAATCAAACGACTATATTGTAAAAGAAAACAATCTTGATGTTGAGGTTATAGGACCACTTAAAAATAAAAAATATACAAATACAAACGACAGTTCGGTAGTTTTGGAAGTAAGTTATTTTGAAACAGATTATTTGTTTACCGGCGATGCCGGTTATCAAACTCTGCTAGAATATAATTTAGAGCCGATTGAAGTGCTTAAAGTCAGTCATCACGGAAGTAAAACGGGTACTAACAAAAGATTGCTCGGCATATTATCGCCGAAATATGCTATAATAAGTGCAGCCCAAAGAAACAGGTATCATCACCCTCATAAGTCGGTAATGAATATGCTTTCAGGTGTGACCGTTTACAAAACAAGCGAAAGTGGTACTGTTACCGCTCAAAGTGACGCAACTCATTTAACATTTATTACCGAAAAATAAGGAGCTTATAATGTATGAAAAAAATATTGGTTTTTAGTTTGGTTTTAGTAGTTTTGAGTTTATCCGCCTGCGGCAAAACTGATTCGTCGGAGTCACAGGTCGTTAAACTAACAACTAACACTGCAGATGAAACAATCGGCACTAAAACCGAAAAAACCTATAAAGCGACATCAACGGAAACAACGACCGAATCTTCTTCTTTTACCTACCCTAAAATAACCGTTTCGGAAACAGTCGAAACAACTAAGGAAATATCGCAGAAAACAACGGCACAGGAATATCAATTAAAAATTAAATATAAGAGTTTAAGTGATATGAATAAAAAAGTTTCAAATTATAAAACTTTAAAAAATGTTCTTGATTCGGGCAAAATCAGTTCGCAGAAAAATTCTTCTGCAATTAATTCTTTCAGCGAGTCGGGACTCGGTATGATTTTTAATAACAAGCATTTTTATCTACCTAATGTTCCGAAAGGTTATAAACTTAAAAAAATTTATCTTACTTCAAGTAATTTTTTCTGCTTTATTTATACAGATAAAAACAAAAAGCAATGTGCTTTAAGAATCTATACCTCTTATGATAATGATGAAAACACTTCAAAATTCACCCTTTCTTTTACAGACAATAACGGAAAGGATATTTATAAAAATAAAGACGGTCAGTATTGCTGGTTTGACGGCGATAATTATGTAATTTTATTTACAGGTAAAGATAAAGGCTTTATAAATAACCTTACTTTATTTCAGGTGAATATAAATACTGCACCGACGGTAAAAGTTAAAAAGAAAAAATAAATCAACTAAAAACGGCTTTTATAAGCCGTTTTTGTTTTTTGAAATAACTATTGACAAATTGTAATTTTAAGAGTATAATAACAACAGTTGAATAATTATTCAACCTTTTGGAGGTAACAAATATGGAAAATGAAGAAATAAGATGCGACTGTAATATAATTCATCACGATGTTGTGAATTTAGTTAAAAAAACCATTCCGCAAGATGAAACTCTGTATGATTTGGCGGAACTTTTTAAAGTTTTCGGTGACTCTACAAGAATTAAAATTTTATCTGCGCTTGCAATAAATGAAATGTGTGTTTGCGATATTTCCTGTCTTTTTAATATGACAAAATCGTCAATTTCTCATCAACTTAGAATTTTAAAGCAGGCGAAGTTGGTAAAATACCGAAAATCGGGCAAAACTGTTTATTATTCTCTTGCTGATGAGCATGTAAATCTCATTTTCAAGCAGGGTCTTGACCATATTAACGAGTAACGGAGTTTTTTATGACTAAGAAATATATTTTAAACGGACTTGACTGCGCTCATTGTGCGCAAAAAATTGCCGATAAAATCAATTTACTTGATGATGTGCAACAAGCAGAACTGAATTTTGCAACAAAAACGCTTAAAATATCCGCAGAAAATGAAAAAACTTTTGAAAAAGCAAAGAGAATTGTTAAGGAAGTCGAGCCAGATGTTAAGGTAAAAGATTTTTCGGATAATGATGAAGAAAAACCTTTTTCTGTTGTGGATTTGGTAGTCGATATTATAGGAATTTTGTTATTTGCAACTACTTATATATTTGCTTTTAATAAGGTTGTATCATCAATAATTGCGGTGGTTGCATATCTTTTAATAAGCCATAAAATTATTTTAAACCTTTTAAAAAAGATAAAAAATTTCGACTTTTTTGATGAAAACTTTTTAATGGTTGTAGCGAGCGCAGGCGCTATGATAATCGGCGAGAGGTTTGAGGGTATTGCAGTAATGCTTTTCTTTGGGTTCGGTGAATTTGCCCAGCAAAAAGCGGTTGACAGTTCCAGAAAATCAATAAAATCTTTAATGGAAATTAAGCCCGACACCGCAAGAGTTGTGAAAGACGGATTTGAGGCACAATATCCACCGGAAGATATTTCCGTAGGTACAGTAATAAAAGTTTTGCCGGGCGAAAAAATACCGCTTGAAGGAACGGTTTTAACAGGAGAGTCAGCAGTGGATAAATCTGCCGTAACGGGCGAAAGCCTTCCCGAAAACGTTAGAGTCGGCGATGAGGTTATTTCAGGCTCAATAAATTTAGATTCGGTTATAACTTTAAAAGTTGCCAAACCTTTTGCCGAGTCAACCGTTGCAAAAATTCTTGATTTAGTCGAAAATGCAAACGAAAAAAAGGCAAAGCAGGAGAATTTTATTACAAAATTTGCACGTGTTTATACGCCGATAGTTGTCGTTATAGCGCTGTTACTCGGTGTTATCGGTTCGGCAGTTTCGGGTGATACCGCTGATTTTACTTACAGAGCGTTATCTTTCTTGGTTGTATCATGCCCATGTGCTTTGGTACTTTCAATTCCGCTTTGTTATTTTTGCGGTATAGGTGCGGGGGCAAAACACGGCGTTTTAATTAAAGGCGGAAACTATTTGGAAACGCTGACCGAAACGGAATCGGTAGTGTTTGATAAAACAGGAACGCTTACAACAGGTAAATTTAATGTGGGCGAAGTTTTACCGGAAAACGGATTTAAAAGCGAACAGGTTTTAGAATTTGCCGCCGCCGCTGAAAGCGGTTCAACTCACCCGATAGCAAAATCAGTCAGCGAAAGTGCTGAGTTTGATAACGAAAAATTGGGCAAAATTACTGAGATTGCCGCAAGCGGAGTAAAAGCGGTTTATAAGGGAAAAAACGTTTTGGTTGGATCGAAAAGACTGCTTGAAAACGGCGGTATAGAGTTTGAAGCGAGTGAGAAAAATTGCGTTTATGTTGCAATAGACGGCATTTTTGCAGGTATAATTTTAATTGAAGATGATATTAAAGAAAATTCTTTTAAAACAATTTCTGCTCTTCAAAAAATGGGGCTAAAAAAAATCGCTATGCTTACGGGTGATAACAGAATTTCCGCTAAAAGCGTTGCAAACAAACTCCACATTGACGAGTATAAAGCAGAATGTTTACCGCAACAAAAAGCCGAATATATTGAAAAACTTTCAAAAGAAAACAAGGTAATGTTCGTCGGCGACGGCATTAACGATTCGCCTGTAATTGCACTTTCCGATGTCGGTGTTGCAATGGGTGCAGTAGGTTCTGACAGTGCAATTGAAGCAAGCGACGTTGTTTTGATGAACGATGACCCTTCTTCGCTTATATATCTTTTTAAACTTGCAAGAAAAGTTAGAAAAATTGTTACAGAAAACATAGTTTTTTGCCTTGGTATAAAGGTGTTAATTATGATTTTATCCGCTATCGGCATAAAAGGAATTATGTGGGCAGCGGTATTTGCCGATGTCGGTGTTGCGATACTCGCTGTTTTAAATTCAATGAGGCTTATAAATTTTTCTTTACAGAAAGAAAAAAGTATGTTAAAATAGTATAAGATTAAATTGAGGAGTGATTCTTTTGTCAGAATTTTTAGAGTATAAAGGTAAACCGCTTGTAAGAAAAGGCGATGATATTTATTACGGCGATATGTCTGATAAGTTTGTTGTTAAACTTACAGTTAAAGACAGCGAAAAAGACGGTGATATTACAAAAGCAAACACAGTTTTAGTTCAGTTGCTTGATACCGATACTTCGCTTGACCCTGCAAAAAGAATTATAAAAAAGAGCGAAAAAACAGGTCTTTATAACGCTATGGATATCGGCTCAGTTTGGCTTGAACGCGCTTTGGCGGGAAAATAATTGAATAAAATTAATACTCCTTGTCGATAATTATTTCGACAAGGAGTGTTTTTTATGTATATTAAAAAAATAGAATTAAGTATTTTACTGGCATTGGTTTTTACAATTACGCTTAGTTGCCTTGACTTTGAATTTACGGGTAATAATATCAGAAACAGCATTTTTAGGTTACATATTCTTGCAAATTCCGATTCGGAATATGACCAAAATTTAAAAATCAAAGTCAGAGACAGGCTTATAAAAGAGGGTTTTGAAATTTTCGGTGAAAGCAAAAATTTATATCAAACAATAACCCTTGCAAACGAAAACTTAAACTTGTTTGAAAAAATCGCCGAAGATGAACTATTAAAAAACGACTGTAAATTAAATGTGCAGGCAAAAGTCGAAAAAAGCAGGTTTAATATCAGAACCTACGGTGACATAACTTTGCCGGCAGGCGAATACTATGCTTTGCAAATCAAAATAGGTAAGGCGACAGGGCACAACTGGTGGTGCGTTATGTATCCCTCACTTTGCCTGCCTGCTTCGGGGCAGAAAATTGAAGATGTTTTAGACGAAAATGACAGTGAAATTGTCAAAAACAAAGAAAAATATATAGTAAAATTTAAAGTTTGCGAATGGTTCGAAGATATAAAATCTTTATTTTCTTAAAGCATAATGTAAATAAGAGCATAAAGCAGGTATTCATCGCTTGCGTTGTCGTTTGCTAAAACCAAAATCAGCAAAAGCAGAAGTGCTTGCTCGGAATTTTCGCCAATAAGTTTTTTAAGGTCAAGTGCATTTAAAAAGCCCAAAGAACTGCGTTTCGGCGGTTTTGGAGGATGTTCATTAGGGGGAGGCACAGGCGGTTTATCAGGCTCGGGCGGTTTTTGTTGGTTAGGAGCATGAGGTTTTTCATTCGGCTTATCGGGAGGTTTTGCCATACTCGCTGCCCTGCGTGCACGCATAGTAGCCTCTTGCTCCATTCTTTTTATCTGATTTATAGAATAATCAGGCAAAAAATCCACCTCCGAATAAATCTTCAAGTCCGCTGTCTTTTAAAAACGGCAGAATTTTAACTATTCTTAAAAGCGAAATCGCCTTGTCTACTTTTTTGCTTCGTTCGGGCGAAAGATGAGGTTTTAATGCTAAAAGCAGTTTTGTGTTATCGTCGTTTTGTAAATTTTGTTTTTGCAAAACATTCATTATTTTCATTATACTGCCCATTTGTTGCGGGTTAAAATTCATACCGTTTTGAATCGGAATTTCGGGCGGCTCTTTTTTTTCTTCAGAATTTAAAAATCCCGAAGCCATTGCACTTAACCTTTCCATACTTTCGGGATCGTTTAAAATGTCGGTTATTTTAGAAGTAATATCATCCATTGTTCTTGCCGAATTTTTTCAGCAGTTCGGATATGCTTTTGTTTGATAAAATTTTGTTAAGTTTATCTTTATCGTTTAAAACATCGTTTACTTTTTTCTTATCGTCATCACTTAAATTGTTCATCATTTGGTTGACTTTTTCCTGATTAAAATCGTTTTTCTTTGCAATTTTCATCATTTCGTCAATTTTATTTTGGTCTATCATTGAAAAAACACTCCTTTTGGTATATAATATGCAGGAAAGCATAAAAAAAGAAGGAGTTTTTGAAATGAGAATAGTTGTTATGTCTGATTGCCACGGACGAACTTTGCCTATCGAAGAGGCAATAGAGCGTTCAAATCCCGATGTTTTTATATATTGCGGCGACGGCACCGAAAAAGCAGAAGAAGTCAGTTTTTACAATCAAGATATAAGGTTTTATTTTGTAAAAGGCAATTGCGATTTCGGCGATTATCCTATTGAGAAAGAAGTAAAACTTTCGGGTAAAACAGTGTTTTTTACTCACGGACATAAATATTCGGTAAAATCAGGTACCGCCCGAATAATAGAGGAGGGCAAACGTCGTAAGGCTGATATTGTATTGTTCGGTCACACCCACGAGGAATTAAATAAATATATTGACGGAATGTATCTTATAAACCCCGGTTCGGGCGGAATGTCACTTCATCCGACTTATGCTTTTATAGAAATAATCGGTAAAGATATTGTTACAAATATTGTTGAGTTATAAAAAGAAAATGCACTTCAAAAGAAGTGCATTTTTCTTATGGGGTGGGTAGACGGATTCGAACCGACGGTCTTCAGTGCCACAAACTGACG
>CACYEQ010000012.1 GCA_902773485.1 Oscillospiraceae bacterium | reverse complement strand
TTTTCTTCCGAAATAAATTCTTTTGCACCCTGCAAAGCGTCTTGCACACTTTCGACACCTTTTTCTTCCGAAATAAATTCTTTTGCCTTTTTTTTAACTTCGTTCTCACCAAATTCGCCCGAATAAATAAAATCAGCCAACGGTTCAAGCCCTTTTTCTTTTGCAACCGAAGCCCTTGTTTTTCTTTTCGGGCGGTAAGGGCGGTAGATATCTTCAAGTTCCGTTAAAGTTTCGGCATCTAATATAGACTCTTTTAACTCATCAGTCATTTTGCCCTGCTCTTCAATAGTCGAGATGATTTTTTCTCTCTGCTCGTCCATATTGCGAAGATAATTAAGACGCTCGTTTAACTTTCGCAATGTTTGGTCGTCAAGCGAGCCGGTCATTTCTTTGCGATAACGGGCAATAAAAGGTATTGTATTGCCGTCGTCAATAAGTTTAACAGTGTTTTCGACCTGAAAACTTTTCAAATTAAATTCATCTTGTAAAACTTTTAAAATTTCCATAATACTCTCCGTTTTATAAATATATTTTATTACTTAATTATATAAAAGTCAAATATTTTTGCTCAAAATCGTCAAAAAAACGCCTGTTTTTTCAGGCGTTTTTAAAACTCTATTTTTTTATCGGCTCTACCACTTGCAATATGCTCGTCATACTGATTTTCAAGCCAGTTTATCATTTCTTGTCTGCCTTGCTCGGTTCCCTCAAACTGTTTTTTTTCGTATTCGGTAACAGATTTATCAAGTTCTAAAATGCTGTCATAACTTTCTGCAACCAAAAAGTTACCCTTATCTTTACGATAATAATTAATTCTAAACAAAAACGCATTATTTTGAATACTGTCAGCACCGACTGAACCTGTATATTGATTACCTACTTTTGCCCAAGGATTTGACTCAAACCAATTAAGCGGCGGTATTTTAATAACATCATTCATAAAAACTACCTTACGCAACACAAATAGAGCGACGCAACAAGTCACTCTACTAAAATCGCAATTAAAAATTAATCATCAAACGGATCGTTGCCATACGGATCATTATCCGGAGACGATGTGATAATATCTTCGGAACCAAATTTAATTACCAAAACTTCTGGCTCCAAATACTCCTTTTTTTCTTTTTCTTTAAACATTACATTCACCTCATAAAATTTTAAGAAGACATTTTCCTTACTTTTGCATAAACTAAGTATACATCAACAACCCCAAATTGTCAAGTGTTTTTTATTCTAAAATACTATTTAATACTTGACAAAATTTTATACTTCATTTATAATATATTATACAAAATACACGAAAGAAGGTTAAATTATATGTTTTGTCCAAAATGTGGCACACAAAATGATGACAGTGCTGCTTTCTGCAAAAACTGTGGAAACGCTCTGAATATTCAAGCAACAAACGAGACACAACCACAATCTCAACCACAGCCGGCACCAACTCAAACACCTCCTGTTCAGGCTAAAACTTCCGATAACTCAAAAATATACAAAATTCTTTCATACATAGGAATTTTATGGCTTATCGGACTGCTGGTAAACCCTGAGAAAAATGACCCGAAAGTAAGATTTCATGTAGGTCAGGGAATTATTCTTACTATCACAGGTGTCGCTTTAAATATTGTCGGCGGAATTTTATCTGCAATTATTAAAGCAATATTTGGTGTATATTATTGGGGTTATTACGCAGGTCTTTCAACTACAGGATCTGTATTGAACGCATTAGTTTGGCTTGCTATTTCAGGTCTTTTAATCGCACTTATGGTTATCGGTATTGTTAATGCTGTAAAAGGTGTTGAAAAGCCGTTGCCTGTTGTAGGTAAATTTGCTTTTTATAAATAATTTGATTAACGAATTTTTATTTGTTTAATAATTTGTTTAATAAATTAATAATTGGAGGAATTAATTATGTTTTGTCCTAAATGCGGAACACAAAATGATGACAGTGCTCGTTTTTGTGAAAAATGCGGAAATGCTTTGGTTACAGAGCAAGCAACCACTCAATCCGATTCTGTTGTAGCCGAGAAACCGATAGAGTCGCCTGTTCAACAAACGACTCACCCCGAAGTTGAAGCACCTGTTACACAAAGTCCTGAATTTCAACAGCCTCCTGCTCAACCACCTATTCAACCTCAGGTTCAACCGCCTGTACCCGGCAAGGGAATGGGAATTGCAGGAATGGTTTTAGGAATTATTTCTATTGTATTTTTCTGTGTGTTCTACATATCTCTTCCCTGCGGTATTGTTGGTTTAATTTTGAGTATAATCAGCAACAGCAAAGCAAAGCAGGAAAATGCTAAAAACGGTATGGCAGTTGCAGGAATTATATGCTCAGCAATCGGCTTGGCAGTATGCATATTCTTCTATATTTTAGTAATAGCAGGAATTGTAAGTGGAGTTAATTCTTCTTCTGACACTTTCAGAAACGGAAATAATTTTAATTTTGATTTTTAGAATAAAAAGCAACTGTTTTTTAAGCAGTTGCTTTTTATAAAAGAATTTATGAAAACACTGTTTAAAAACTCAAAAATTATTGTAATAACAATTGATTTTTTATTAATATCCTTTACTTTTTTCGGAAAATTCATTGCGGAATTAATGATAAAGTATATTCCCAACTGCCCTTTTAGAAATTACGGTCTGCTTTGCCCGAGTTGCGGTGGAACAAGGGCGGTTTATTTGATTTTTAACGGTAATTTTATTGTGGCTTTTAATTATAATCAATATTTCTTTTTGCTTGCATTTTATATTATCGCAGTTATTATTTTTGCAAATATTGGTTATCTTTTTAGAATTAAAGCCGCCGAAGCAATTTTTAAAAAAATTACAAATTACAAAATAATAATTTCACTTGCGGTTTTATGGCTTATTTTCGGAATATTTAGAAATCTTTTTCTTAATACTCCTCTTCTATAACTGCCGCCATAACGGTAATATCATCGGAATGTCTGTTTTCTCTGCGAATTTTTGCACCGGTTGCCAACTTATCGGCAATACCCTGTGCCGTTGCTTTTCGACAACTTAAAATTTCATTTTCAATCCATTGCTCATCTTCTTCCAAAACCCCGTCGGAGCACATTACGACAATATCGCCCTTTTGCAAAATTGTACTGCTTTTATCAAACTTAATATCTTCTAAAATTCCCGTAGGATAGGCGTTGCACGAAGCAACTCCTATCTTTTTTCCTTTTACAACATAAGTTTCGGCGGCGCCCGCTTTATAAAAGTCAACTTGTCCTGAATACAAATCAATGGTTGAAATATCAAGCGTAGCGGTAGTTTCATCGCTCGATTTGAAAATCATAGCAGAATTGACTATTTTTAACGCACATTCGAATCCAAACCCCGCTTTAATAAGTTTTTCCATTAAATTTGCAGCAAACGCAGAATCAATTGCCGCTCTTGACCCCGAGCCCATTCCGTCTGATAAAACCATTATATATTTGCCTTTGCCGTCTAAAAAAGAGGTGTAGGTATCGCCCGAAATTTTTTGCCCTTTGCAGTTTATTTGGCAAACACCTAAATTTACACGGTAATTCTTCTTTTCGGCAAGATTTATCATTGTTATATCAGTACCGTTTGTAATACAGGGCGTATCAAACCGAACAGCACAAAGTTGCGAAAGCCTGTTTACTAGTTCCAACTTCGGAACGCTTGTCTTCTGCCTTTTCGCGGTAATTTCAACGCTTAAATTTCTTAAATTGTCATACTTGCAGGAAACATCGATAGCGGCAATGCCGAGAGAACGCAAAAGCGTATCTATTCTAGATGCGGTCTCGGTATCGAAACGCTGTGCCTCATTAAATTCAGCCGCCAAATCATAAAGCATATCCGAAAGACCGTCCATATGACTTGAAACAACTCTCCTTATTTGAGTCACTCGCTCGTTAGCAATTACGTTAGTATCGAACATCTCAAATTTTTCGCAAAGAGTTTTTGTAACCTCGTTCGGCTTCAAGCAACGTTTCTTTAAGTTTTGTGGCATAGCATTTTCGGTTGAAAAACCGTTCTGCTTAAACACTTTTGTCATTTCAAGAAACGCAGAATAAGTTTCTTTTTTTCTGTTAGCATAACAATGAAACTGTAAACCGCACTCGGCACAACAACTCTTTCGCACTTCGCTGAAAACATCATAAATTGAGGGCTGGGCTCTTCTATCAAGTTTTTGACCTATTTCTTCGACATTTCTTGAAACTTCGTGCATTGCGTTTGATGCAAATTTAAGACGCTGAACAATATTTTTTCTCATCGAATCTACTCTCGGCAGACTCGGCGGTGGCAAAAATGCATCTAAAAACACTTTGTCAAAACTTTTGGGTATTACAAAGAATAGCATTGCACCTATTATAAATTCTGCATAAATAATCGAAAGTGAATAGTCATTATAAAAGCCTATTAATACACAGGTAAGACCAAGCAGAAAACCTAAAACACAAGGCAATTTACCCATTCTTCCAGCAATACCGGCAAGCATTCCGCCAAAAGCATAAGCGCCAATTAAAAAATATAGGTTATCACCTGTAAAACTCATTGCAAAGCCGAGTGATACCGAGCAAACAGTTGCGGTGTTGACCGAGCCGAATCGAGCGGCAAGAAGAATTATCATAACTGCAAACATTCTTGTCGGCGAGGCGGATAAAATAGTAAAATCATTTAGCGACATTAAAAGAATTGCAACCGACATAATTACCGAGCAAATTCTGACAGATGACATTCTTGAAAGCGGTTTTGAACTACCGATAACAGGCAAAGTGCAGTTAAAAAAATAAGTTGCTGAAAGTGACAGCAAAGCCTCTCCTAGCATTCTTATATAATACTCGGAATTAAGTTTTACAGAAACAAACAATGCTATGCAACCGAAGGCACTGCAAGTAAGACAGGTGAAAAGCGAGAAGAACAACGAATTTTTCTTTTCGTAAATATTTAGCGAAATAAATTTTATTGTCGCCGCTAAAACGCAAAGCCCTATATAATATGTAGAAAAACCACCGTTTGCAGGCACAATGCCGCCGATAATACAACCAAAAAGTCCTGCAAAAACCTGATAAACCGACAACGAAGAAACGAAAGCATAACCAAAAGGCATAAACGAGCCGAAAACTACCGTTCTCGACAGCAAAAACCCGAAAAGTGCAGCAAGCAGTTCCGAAACAATTGTTCTTTTAATATCGTTTGATTTTAAAACCTTTATTTTTTCTATCGCAATGCGCATAAAAAAACTCCCTTAAAATTATTGCAACTATAATTATATGAGGAAGTTATTAAAAAAATTGTCGCTTAAAAGGTGGCGTTTATTCGGAATTTTTGCTTAATTTTTTAGAAAAAGAAAAAAAGCAGAAAAACTCAACTGCTTTTAATCGAATTTTGCGATGAAAAATTTACCGCTTTTTTTCTTTATTGTGCTCTTTTTCAACAAAATGAGGGCATTTTTCGTTTTTTAAACTCACTGACGAAGGCAGTTTTACCTCGCAAACACCATCTACTTGATATTTACAATTCAAAGAACAAGGAATAATCGACATAAATTTCACCTACAAAATATTATTTAAAAATTTTCCTTTATTATTCAAAATTTTTTTTGTATTAATAACAGTTTTAAAGTCAAAATACTTTATAGATGATTTTTAAGGAGAGTTTTTATGAAGAAATATTCTTTTCTTTTTTTTATATCGCTCATAGTACTTATTATAGGAATTCTAACTCCCGAACTTATGTATGCTTCTTTACCAAAAGTTGACTATTTAAAGGTAAAAAAGCAAAACACTAATCTTGCAATTTCGGTTAAAGGCAAAATTTTACCTGATGAAAACGGAAAACTCTGCGCAAAACTTTTTGTCGGAGAAGATATTTTTTCAAAAATCAAGAATAATCAGGAATTAACTTTCAGCGGAAGTGCTTTTGGTAGTAAAATATATAAGGGTAAAATTTCAAAAATAGGCGAAGTTGTAAACGGCGAAAATTCGGTCGCTTATGTAAATGTAAACGCGAAAATAAACAACATTGATAAAAAATTAAAATCAGGATTTAATATTAAAGCAAAAATAATAATTAAAAAAATCAGGAAACGAATTATTATACCATCTTACAGCATTTTGCAAGACAACGGCGGTGAATACATTTACAAATTAAAATCCTCAACCGCAAAAAAAACTTATATAAAAACGGGTGAAGCGACCGACAAAGGAACAGTAATAAAAGAGAATTTGAAAGAAAATGAATATATAGTTTTAAATCCCGAAAAGTTGAAATCAAAGAAAGAAGATGTTGTAATAAAAGATGTTTGATTTATTTAAACTTTCATTTAAAAATATTTTTGCAAAAAAATTCAGAACAATACTAACTATTCTCGGGGTTGCTGTGGGCGTTGCAAGCGT
Source organism: Oscillospiraceae bacterium (assembly GCA_902773485.1). GTDB lineage: Bacteria > Bacillota > Clostridia > Oscillospirales > Acutalibacteraceae > RUG11462. The sequence continues at coordinate 7,500 of CACYEQ010000012.1, read as the reverse complement.
GATGCTTATAAACACCGTAAGCGATACCGGAATAAGGCAAGTAAACGCCGAACTTGATTCACTGGGAGTTAACGGAATAACTTTCTCTGCTGACAAAGCAAGTATTACAAACGATGATTTAAGTATGATAAGCAAGCAAAAAGGCGTAAAATCAGCAATGCCGATTTTGACAAACAAATCAGAAATCTCAAACGGCTGTGATACGCAAGATGTAATTCTTTGGGGCGTTGACGACAGTGCAAAACAGGTTATTTCTGTTAATATTCTTTACGGCAAAGCATTTTCAAAATATGATATTTCATCGAAAAACAATATCTGCCTAATAGACAAAGGCACTTCAAAAAAACTTTTTGGGCGAGAAAATTCGGTAGGTAAAAACATTTCAATTCTTATCGGCAACGCTTATGAAGATTTTAAAATTACAGGAATAGCACAATCAGACAGCGGAATTTTGCAAAGCATTATGGGAACTGCTCTACCGAATTTTTGCTATATTCCCTACACAACTATGCAATTGGGGCTTTCTACAAACACACTTTATCAAGTCGCTGCAAAACTCGATAACGATTTCTCGGCCCAAAGCGTATCTAAAAGCGTAAAAAAACTTTTAGATAAAGAAAAAGGTATAAAAAACAGCGTTGCCAGCGGAAATTTAGCAGCCTCACGCTCAACGCTTTCAAACCTTTTAGATACTGTTTCGGCGGTGTTTGCGGTTATAGGAATAATTTCTTTACTTGTCGCATCGCTTGGCATTTTAACAGTAATGTTAGTCTCGGTAAATGAACGAACAAGAGAAATCGGAATAAAAAAGGCGGTAGGTGCGTCGTTTTCAAATATTTTAGCGGAATTTTTGTTTGAAGCGTTGACTATTTGTTTAATCGGAAGTATAATCGGTAGTGTATTCGGAACGGCAATGATTATTACGGGAAGTGAAATCTTAGGCGTAAACGCTGAAATATCTTTTCAAAATATTATTATCTCTGTTTTCGGTGCCTGCTTTACAGGTTGTGTTTTCGGAATCTACCCTGCTGTTAAGGCTGCAAAAATGAACCCTTGCGAGGCTTTAAGATATGAATAAAAATGTAATTTTCGGCGATGAATATTTTGCAATAAAATTTAAAAATTCGATATTAATAGATAAAAACAAGAATTTAAGCGAACCGGTTGCTTCGCACCCTGATATGAATTTGTTTGTATGCGACAAAACGGCTTTTTTGCCGAAAGGTTCACCGCTTGAAAGCATATTAAAGAGTAAAAATTATGACATTGTTACAGTAAAAAAAGAACTGCAATGTGAGTACCCTTATGACGTTTTGTTTAACGCAAAGTCGGTAGATAATACGGTAATTCTAAATCGAAAAACAATAGCAAAAGAGGTTTTAATTCATCTTGAAAAAGCAGGTAAAAACATTATTGATGTAAACCAAGGTTATACCGCCTGCTCGACGCTGTCACTTAATAAAAATGCCTTTATCACTTCTGATAAAGGCATTGAAACAGCATTAAAAAATTATAATAAGTCTGTTTTAAAAATAAGCGAAGGCTACATAAAAATTAAAACTTACGATTACGGATTTATCGGCGGAGCGAGCGGATTTGTTGACAATATTTTGTACTTTTTCGGCGATATTACCGCCCACCCCGATTTTAAAATAATAGACGAATTTATAAATAAGAATAATGTAAAATATAAGTATTTTAACTGTCCGCTGACCGATATAGGCGGGTGCATACAAATTTAAAAGCGAAACGGAAAAACCGTTTCGCTTTTTTCTATTCTTCAAAACCGCAATTTATCGGCTCACAAAGATAAATTTCTTCATATTCATCTTCCAAAACATCTTTCGCTGCTTTAGCCTTATCTTTGGTTTCAAACAAGCCAAAAACACTCGGCCCGCTGCCTGAAAGCGAGGCGGATATTGCGCCGTTGTTAATAAGTTTTTGTTTAATGCTTAAAAAATTATCATCATAAAGATATTCAAAAACATTTTCGCAGTTTTCGGCAATCTCATATAAATCGCCCTCGCAAATAGCCTCAACTAATTCGGCGGTTTTCGGGTGTTCAATTTCGCCTAAACTGTCAAACTTATTATACATTTCGCCTGTTGAATTTTTGGTTCCGTTTTTAATTATCAAAAATGCACATTCAGGTAAATTCGGCAATGGTGTTAAAATTGTTCCTTTGCCTTCGGCAAGTTGCGTTGCGCCGTTTATAAAGAAAGGTACATCTGCACCGCAACTTTCACAAATCGCCATTAATTGGTCATCTTCAAGATGACTTTCATATAAAATATTCAAAGCGACTATAACCGCCGCCGCATCGGAAGAACCACCGCCGAGTCCTGCCGCTGTCGGAATACGCTTTTTAATTTTTATTTCTGCTCCGCCCTCGTTTTCGGTATAGCAAAAAAACTCTTTTGCCGCAGAATAAGCAATGTTGTTTTCATCACTCGGCAAATTATCATCAGAACATTTTACCGAAATTTCATCATCTTTTGAAACAGTAACAGTATCAAAAATATCAATCGCTTGCAAAACCATTTCAACAGTATGAAAATTCTCCGCTTTTCCTGTAATATCGAGATTTAAGTTGATTTTCGCATACGCTCGTAATGTGACAAAATCAGCCATTCTTATTCTCCTTTAAAAACTCTTTTATTCTTGAAAGAGCAATTTTTAAATTTGCCAAACTGTTGCAATAAGAAACTCTAATAAATCCCTCTCCGCATTCGCCGAAAGCATTTCCGGGAACTGCGGCAACCTTTTTTTCTTTCAAAAGACGCTCGCAAAATTCATCACTTGTAAGTCCGCTTGATTTTATGCAAGGAAAAACATAAAATGCCCCTTTCGGCTCGAAAACCGATAATCCCATTTTGCGAAATTCGTTAACAACATAAGTTCTTCTTACATCATATTCGGCACGCATAGCGGTAATATCTTCATCGCCGTTTTTAAGTGCTTCAACAGCCGCATACTGTGAAACAGTAGGCGAACTCATTATACAAAACTGATGAATTTTAGTCATCTGCTTGCAAATCGGTGCAGGACTTAAAATATAACCGAGCCGCCAACCTGTCATTGAATAGGTTTTTGAAAATCCCGAAATTAATATTGTACGCTCCTTCATATTACCTATTTGAGCAATTGAAGTGTGCGATTTACCGCCATATGTAAGTTCGGCATAGATTTCATCAGACAAAACCATTATATTTGTGCCTTCTAAAACTTCGGCAATTTTTTCAAGGTCCTCTTTTTCCATAATTGCACCGGTAGGGTTATTGGGAAACGGAAGAATTAACATTTTTGTTTTTTCGGTAATTGCCGCTTTAAGTTCTTCGGCAGTCAGCCTAAACTCGTTTTCCGCCTTTGTATTGATAATTACAGGCACACCGCCTGCCATTTTTACAATAGGAACATAGCAAACAAACGAAGGTTCGGGAATAATAACCTCATCGCCCTCACCGATAACTGCACGAATACCGAGGTCTATCGCTTCGGAACCGCCTACGGTTACCAAAATCTCCTCTTCGGACGAATATTTTAATTTATACTTTCTTTTATAATAATTTGAAATCTCTCTGCGAAGTTCAATTAAACCTCTGTTGCTTGTATACCTTGTTTTAGATTTTTCAAGTGCTTCAATGCCTGATTGTCTTATGTGCCAAGGAGTTTTAAAATCAGGTTCGCCTACGCCGAGAGAAATTACATTTTCCATTTGTTCGGCAATATCAAAAAACTTTCTGATTCCCGAAGGTTTAATATCAACTACCGACGAATTGAGTATCTCGTCATAATTCATCAAAACGAATATGGCCCCCTGTCGTCATTTTCACACTCCATAAGTTTTACGCCGATTTCTTTATACCTGCGAAGAACAAAATGAGTTGCGGTTGATTCAATATTATCCATAACCGCAAGGCGTTTTGCAACAAAGAGCGCAACCTCTTTAAAAGAACGGCCTTTAACCGTAACGCTTAAATCATATCCTCCTGACATAAGATAAACCGATTCAACCTCGTCCATTTGCATAATTCTTTCGGCTATTTCTTCAAAACCTAAATTTTTCTGCGGAATAACTTTTAACTCAATCAAAGCAGTAACATGAACATCGCTGACTTTATCCCAATCGACAATCGCCTTATAACCGCAAATAATTTTCTCTTTTTCAGCCTGTTTTATTAATTCGCTGACTTTTTCCTCGTTCTCACCTAACATTGAGGATATATCGGAATGAGAATATCTAGCGTCCTCTTCTAAAATTTTTAATAATTTTCCAAGTTTTCTGTCCATAAAAATTATCCTTTCAAAATTATATTTTTTTGATTTTTCTTACTCTTTTTAATCGTTTTCTTCTGCGGTTACGATTAATTGTTCCGAAAATTATCAATAAAATTACTATTAAAACAAACGCAACCGCTATTAAAATAAAAAACGGTGATGTAATAATATTTTTACCTATTTCTAAAACAAAAAGCCATACACTTCGGTTGATTTTTCCTTTATTCACAAGATTAACTTTCGCTATTTCGCTGCCTGCACATTTTATGCTTACATAGCCTAATACCTGCCCTTTTTTAACAGGTGCCCAAACAGAATTTTCTTTCAACACAACATCGTAAATTATACTTTCGTTATCGATATCTCTTGGCATTATTACCGTAACATTTTTTTCAGGGTAAAGTTGAATAAAATCAGTTTCACTCGACAGTTCAACATCCATTTCATCTATCATCGTTTCGGTATCGGCGACAGTTCTGTATTCAAAATTCTCAAAAGCCCATTTATAAAGGTTTTTGGAATCTGAAAACTCCGTTCTTGTATTATTGTCACCGCCCATTACAATGCACATATAATTGTAACCGTCTTTTGAGGCGGTTGAGGCAACACACCTGCCTGCGGGTGTAGTAAAACCTGTTTTAATGCCTTTAACATACGAATAATACATTGTAGTAGCAGGGTTGATTAAAAAGTTAGTTGTAACAACCATTCTTTTTTTGTGCTTATTGGTTTGCGGAACATAATAAGTTGCCTGCGAACAAATATCAAGAAAATTAGGTTGCTTAATAGCATATTTGCAAAGTTTCAACAAATCACGAACGGTAGTATAATGGTTTTCATCGTGAAGTCCGGTAGCATTTACAAAGTTAGTGTTTTTCATTTTCAGTTTTTTTGCCTTCTCGTTCATAAGCAAAACAAAATCTTTTCCGGTTTGTTCTTGAACATAGTCAACAATAACATTAGCGGCATCAGCCGCCGAGCAAACCATAAGCATATTAAGGCAAACCCGAAGCGTTACAACCTCACCGACAACAAGACCGCCTGTTGTAAGGTCAGAGCCGAAAAGACTTTCAATATCGGCTTTATTAACTGTAACTTTTTCATCTAAATTTGTACAGTTATCCATCAAAATAACCGCAGTCATAATTTTGGTAATCGATGCAGGATATCGTTTTTCATCAATATTTTTTTCAAAAAGAATATCATTTGTATCAAGGCTGATAAGCGCCACCGCTTCCGACTTTACTGAAAAGCCCTGAGTTTTATAAGAAGCACTTGCCGAGAAGCATATACTTGATACGGCAATGCAAAATACAAGCAAAAAACTTAATACTTTTTTCATTTTTCTTAAAACTCCTAAAAAAATTAAAATATTTGTGGAAAATCCGACAAAAATATTATATAATAAAGTTATTATATCATAAAGATTATAATTTTTAAATAGGAAATTTAAAAATAACGGAGGTTTTTTAAAAAATATGGTTTATGTTACCGGTGATATGCACGGCGACCGGATGCGGTTTAATACAAAAGAAATAAAAAAATTAAAACAGGGCGACACTTTGATAGTCTGCGGTGATTTTGGTTTTGTTTGGGACGATACAAGAGCCGAAAAGAGTTTTATTAAATGGCTCGGCTCCCGAAAATACAATATAGGCTTTGTTGACGGACCTCACGACAATTACGATAAAATAAACGCCTGCAAGCAAACCGTTTTCAAAGGTGGGCTTGTTCACAGAGTAAGCGGAAATCTTTTTCACCTTTGCAGAGGGCAGATTTTTGAAATAGACGGATATAAAATTTTCACATTCGGCGGCGGCGAAAGTTCCGACAAAGATTTAAGAATTGACTCAAACAGTTGGTTTAAAGATGAATTGCCGACACCCGACCAAATGAAACAGGGCGCTGAAAATCTTGATGAAAACAATTTGAAAGTTGATTATATTATTACACACGAACCACCCAGCGTTATTAAAAAATCAATCCAACTTCGCTCAGGCAAAACTGAATATGTAAACAAATTAAACGGTTATTTAGAAGAGATAAACAGGGGTGTGAAATTTAAAAAGTGGTTTTTCGGCTCGGTTCACGAGGATAAACCGATTACCAAAAAGCACATAGCAGTTTTTGAAAATGTGTTACCGATTGATTACGAGGCTTAAATATCGGTTAAAAAGCGTTATTTCAAAGTTTTTTTGAAAAATAAGTTAAATATTTAACAAAAAGGCTTGAAATTTTACCGGTTATGGTATAAAATATATAAGACATCTAAATATTAGGAGGAAAATTAATATGTCAGTAAAAGTTGCTATTAACGGTTTCGGCCGTATCGGTCGTCTTGCATTCAGACAAATGTTCGGTGCAGAAGGCTACGAAGTTGTTGCTATCAACGACTTAACAGACCCAAAAATGCTCGCTGATCTTTTAAAATATGATACAGCACAGGGCGGTTATTGCGGTAAAATCGGAGAAAATCTTCACACAGTTGAAGCAGGCGAAGATTCTATCACAGTTGACGGTAAAAAAATCACTATTTATGCTAAACCAAACGCTGCTGAACTTCCTTGGGGCGAGCTTGGTGTAGATGTTGTACTCGAATGTACAGGTTTCTACTGCTCAAAAGCAAAATCACAGGCTCATATCGATGCAGGTGCTAAAAAAGTTGTTATTTCCGCTCCTGCCGGCAATGACCTCAAAACAGTTGTTTTCTCCGTAAACGAGGGTACATTAACTGCTGATGACACTATTATCTCTGCTGCTTCTTGTACAACAAACTGCTTGGCTCCTATGGCTGACGCACTTAATAAATATGCACCTATCCAAAGCGGTATTATGTCAACAATCCACGCTTATACCGGTGACCAGATGATTCTTGACGGTCCTCACAGAAAAGGGGACCTCCGCAGAGCAAGAGCAGGTGCTGCTAACATCGTTCCTAACTCAACAGGTGCTGCAAAAGCAATCGGTCTTGTTATTCCTGAACTCAACGGCAAACTTATCGGTTCTGCACAAAGAGTTCCTGTTCCAACAGGTTCAACTACTATTTTAACAGCAGTTGTTAAAGGCGACAATGTTACTGCCGAGGGTATCAACGCTGCTATGAAAGCCGCTTCTTCTGAAAGTTTTGGTTACAATGAAGACCCAATCGTATCTTCTGATGTAATCGGTATGAGATACGGTTCACTTTTCGACGCTACTCAGACAATGGTTTCTGAAATCGGC
>CACYEQ010000011.1 GCA_902773485.1 Oscillospiraceae bacterium | reverse complement strand
TCTGACGGCGAATCATGGGCAAGTAAAGACATTAAATTTGATAATGTTGACTCAACTGAATTTGTGGGCTACGAAAAACTTGAAGAAACTGCAAAAATCAAAGCAATTGTTTTTGAAAACGAGCAGGTTTCTGAAATTGCACAGGGAAACAAAGGTATAATTGTGCTTGATAAAACCCCGTTTTATGCGGTTTCGGGCGGTCAAGAGGGCGACAAAGGTTTAATTTCCGTAGATGAAAGCATATTTGAAGTCGAAACTACAAAGAAAAATCCTGATGGCGTTTATATGCATTACGGCGAGGTTAAAAGCGGTAAATTCGTTATTGATAAAGAGGTTCTTGCAAAGGTTGATAAAACAGAAAGACATTCAACTATGCGAAATCATACCGCTGCACACCTTTTGCAAAATGCTTTGAGAAAAGTTCTTGGAACTCATGTTGAACAGGCCGGTCAGGAAGTTACTTCTTCAAGACTTAGATTTGACTTTACTCATTTTTCTGCTTTAACTGTTAAAGAATTGAAAAAAGTTGAAGACATAGTAAATGATACTATTTTTGATGCTATCCAGGTAAAAACAGAGGTTTTGCCTATCGAAGAAGCGAAAAAGCGAGGTGCTATGGCACTTTTCGGCGAAAAATACGGCGATACTGTAAGAGTTGTAACTGCAGGCGAATCGATGGAATTCTGCGGTGGCACTCATGTAGGTAACACATCTGAAATCGGCTTGTTCCACATTTTATCGGAAAGTTCTATTGCATCGGGAGTTCGCAGAATAGAAGCAGTTACTGGAAACGGTGTTTTAAGCTATATTTATGCCAATGAATTTATACTTTCAAAAGTCGGTGAGGCAATTAAAACCGGCAACCCTAACGAATATGCTGAAAAAGTTTCGCAGGCTATGAATGACCTTAAAGCAGCCGAGAGAAAACTTGATGAAATGAAACAAAAAATTGCTGCTGATAACGCTAAAAATATGCTTTCAAACGCAAAAGAAATAAAAGGCGTTAAGGTTATAACAGTTGCAACAACAACTGCCGATACAGACTCTTTAAGAAAGATGTGTGATAAATTTAAAGATTTGTCTGCCGACATTGTCGCAGTTGTTGCAGGTATTAATGAAGAAAAGAAAACTGTTACTTTCTCTGCTTGTTGCGGTAAAGAAGCGGTTAAAAAAGGTGCTCACGCAGGAAATCTTGTTCGTGAAGTTGCCGCAGTTGCAGGCGGAAAAGGCGGCGGTCGTCCTGACAGTGCAATGGCAGGCGGTAAAGATATAACCAAAGTTGACGAAGCATTGTTGATAGTTGACGATATTGTTGAAAAAATGATAAAGGAGTAATTTTTATGGATTGTCTGTTTTGTAAAATTATTAATGATGAAATCCCATCACAAAAAGTTTATGAAGATGATGATGTTTATGCTTTTAAAGACATTAACCCGCAAGCACCGTATCACACACTTATAATTCCGAAAGAGCATATAAATTCTGTCGCCGATATTGATGAAAACAATTCAGAAATAGTTTCAAAAATTTTTGAAGTGGCAGCAAAAATCGCAAAAGAAGATAAACTTGATAATGGATTCAGAGTTGTTACAAATTCAGGTGAATATGGCTGTCAATCAGTTGATCACTTGCATTTTCATTTGTTATCAGGTAAGCAATTAAGTGAAAAAATGTGTTAAGGAGAGAAAAAATGGATACTTATAAAATGACTATTGCAGGGTTAGAGAGAGAATTACCCATTTTCCCTGTAAGCGAAAATGTTTCAATCGCCGCCTTTATATTGTTTGGCGACCCTGAAATCACCGTTGCATCGGCGAAAGAACTTTTGAAAAAAGTTCCTGAGTTTGATATAATTTTAACACCTGAGGCAAAATCAATACCTTTGGCTCACGAAATGTCAAGACAGAGCGGTAAAAAATACATTGTTGCAAGAAAAGGTCCTAAACTTTATATGGGTGAAAGTTTTTCGGTTGAAGTTAAATCAATTACTACTTATAAAACTCAAAAACTTTACATTGGGGAGTATGATGTTGAAGCAATTAAAGATAAAAAAGTTTTAATTGTTGATGATGTAATTTCAACAGGTGAATCTTTAAAAGCAATTCAGAAACTTGCTGAAAAAGCAGGTGCAAATGTAGTAGGCTCAGCAGCAGTTTTGGCAGAGGGCGATGCAGCAAAAAGAGATGATATTATTTTCTTAGAGCCGTTGCCTTTAATTACAGAATAAAAGGATAATTCTATGCATTTTGAGAAAGCGTTTTTTGAAGCGGCTTACGGAACGCCGAAGCAGTTAAAACCAAGTGTTAAAAAAGAGATTGCTTTTTCCGGCAGGTCGAATGTCGGAAAAAGTTCACTTATTAATAAGATATTAAATCGTAAAAAGTTAGCGAAAGTGAGTTCTCAACCGGGTAAAACCGCAACAATTAATTTTTATAATATTGAAGATTGTTATTTGGTTGATTTGCCGGGTTATGGATATGCCAAAGTTTCAGCAGGTGAGAAACGCAGATGGGCAGACTTGATGGACGCATATTTTACTACAAACAGAAACATTGCGTTGATTGTTCAACTAGTTGATATGCGTCATACACCGAGCGAACTCGACCTTGATATGATTGATTATCTTGAACAAATGGACTTTGAATTTGTTTTGGTGCTTACAAAGGCTGATAAACTAAATAAATCACAAACAGAAATAAGAATAAAAGAACTGAAAGAGAAATTATCATTTTTAGATAAATTCCCAGAAATTTTTCCTGTATCATCTCTTAACGGCGATGGAATTAAGGAATTAAAGGAATATATTACATCGAAAGTTGAGGTTGATTAAAATGTACACAAGTAATTGTTTGAACAACGACGGAGGTATGCTCACAATCGGTGGAGTGCGAGTTGACGAACTAGTTAAAGAGTATTCTACACCGCTTTATGTTTTAGATGAAGATACTATTAGAACAAATATAAGAAATTTCAAAAAATCTCTTGATGATAACTATGAAAAAGGTATGGTTTTGTATGCCAGCAAAGCACTTAATTGCCTTGAACTTTGTAGAATTGCAAACGAGGAGGGAATAGGTCTTGACTGTGTATCAGCAGGAGAAATATATACTGCCTTGACAGCAGGGTTTCCTGCACAAAGAATTTATTTCCACGGAAATAATAAAACAGAAGAAGAATTAGTTTATGCAATTGATAATAATATTGGTGTAATAATAGTTGATAATTATTTTGAACTTGACTCAATTAATAAAATTGCCAAACAAAAAAGCAAAATAGTTAATGTTATGTTCAGAATAAAACCCGGTATTGATGCACATACTCACGATTTTATTAGAACAGGTCAAATTGACAGTAAATTCGGTTTTGCACTTGAAAACGGTGAGGCATATAATGCTGTAAAATCGACTCTTGATAAAGATAATCTGAAACTTGTAGGACTTCATTGTCATATAGGTTCGCAAATTTTTGATGATAAGCCGTTTATGGAAGCCGCAAGAGTTATGATGAAGTTTTATAAGCAGATTAAAGATGAATTTTCATTGGAACTTGACCAGTTAAATCTCGGTGGAGGTTTCGCTATTAAATATCTTGAATCTGATGAACATATCGGCTACGATACATATATGAAAGAGGTTGCAACAATTATTAATGATTATTGCAAAGAAAACGCTCTTAAAGTGCCTATGATTTTGATTGAGCCGGGCCGTTCTGTTGTAGGCGCTGCAGGTATTACTCTTTATAAATGCGGTAGTATTAAGGAAATTAAACACATTAGAAACTATGTTGCTATCGATGGCGGTATGGGTGATAATCCGAGATATGCCTTATACGAATCGGATTATGAAGTGTTAATTGCAAATAAACTTAACGAAAAAGCTGATTATAAGGCTACTGTTGCCGGTAAATGTTGCGAGAGTGGCGACTTAATACAAGAAAATGTTGTTATGCCAAAACCTGAAAAGGGAGATATTATTGCTGTTTTATCAACAGGTGCTTATAACTATTC
>CACYEQ010000010.1 GCA_902773485.1 Oscillospiraceae bacterium | reverse complement strand
TTATTATAAGTCTTTGCGGTGTATCTGTCAAGCAAATTATAGTTTATTCTAAAATTCTCTTTGCTTTCAGAATATGTAACGCTTTTTTCTTTACTCTCAACAGTTTTACCCTCGTCAATTTCTTTTTGAAGTTCAACAATATTCTTTTCAAGTCTTATAATCGAGTTAGTCTTTAAACCCTCTTTCTTAAACTTCGCTATAAATGATTTAAGCCAATCTAAAAAGCGTTTAAATCCCTTTTTGTCCTCGCCGTAAGCCTTTTCAATCTGTTTTAATCCCTCATAAGAATTTTATTGTTTGATTAATATTTTTCTTGACAAATATGAAAAATAATGATATAATTCTATAAAATGTTAATTAGAAGGTTTTATCATGTCTAAACAAATTACTTCTACAACTTCATATTTTTACTTTTACGGCTATTACTTTTTTAACAAGAGTAGTACTAATTTGTGTTGCAAGTAAATTTGAAGTTTTTAATAATTAACGAAAAATTTTAAGGCTACACAGAATCACGACTGTGTAGCCATTTTTAATGAAAAAGGAGATAATTATAAATGATTGCAGTACTTAAAAACGGAACAACTAAATCTCAAATGGATCATTTGATTGATTGGCTAAGTAATCAAAATATCAATGTTCATATTTCCAAAGGTGACAGTTATACTGTTTTGGGGCTTATCGGTGATACCGCGAAAATTGATATGGATTTAATACAAAGTCTTGATATTGTAGAGTCTGTAAAGCGTGTTTCGGAACCTTATAAAAAGGTGAACAGAAAATTTCATCCCGAAAACTCTGTAATTGATGTCAGCGGAGTAAAAATAGGCGATGGTTCTTTGAATTTTATTGCAGGACCCTGTTCTGTTGAATCAGAAGAGCAGATTATTGGCATTGCAAAACAAGTTAAAGCATCGGGCGCTACCTTGCTTCGCGGCGGTGCTTTTAAGCCGAGAACTTCACCTTATGATTTTCAGGGTTTAAAAGGCGAGGGTTTAAAACTCTTACTTGAAGCGAAAAAAGTAACAGGTCTTCCTATTGTTACTGAAATTATGAATATCAATACGATTGACCTGTTTGAAGATGTTGATTTTATTCAAGTCGGTGCAAGAAATATGCAAAATTTTGACCTTTTAAAAGAACTCGGTAAAACCAAGAAACCCATTCTTTTAAAAAGGGGTCTTGCTAATACCATTAAGGAATTCTTAATGAGTGCCGAATATATTATGTCAGAGGGCAATGAAAATGTTGTTTTGTGTGAAAGAGGTATAAGAACTTATGAAACAGCAACTCGAAACACTCTTGATTTATCGGCAGTTCCTATGCTTAAAAAACTTTCGCATTTGCCGGTAATAGTTGACCCGTCACACGCAACAGGCATTAATTGGATGGTTGAACCTATGGCACTTGCTGCAACCGCTTGCGGTACAGACGGAATTATGATAGAAGTTCATAATGACCCTGTTCATGCACTTTGCGACGGTGCTCAGTCGCTCACCCCCGAGCAGTTTGACACAGTTGCTAAAAAAGCGTTTAAAATTAAAGAGGTTATAGACTAAAATGAATGTAGGAATAGTAGGCTTAGGTCTTATTGGCGGTTCTTTTGTAAAAGCGTATAAAAAAGCAAACAATACAGTATATGTTTACAACAGAAGCCAGGATATAGTTGATTTTGCAATTATGAACGGCGATGTTGATTATAAACTAGATAAAACCAATATGAATGAATGTGATTTAATAATCATTTCGCTTTATCCGAATTCAACTGTTGAGTTTTTGAATAATTTTTCGCAGTATTTTAATAAAAATTCAATAGTTATTGACGCTTGTGGTATTAAAAAATCCGTTTGTAAATGTGGTTTTAAGAATGCTGACAAATTTGGCTACACTTTTGTAGGTGCTCATCCTATGGCAGGAACACATAATTCCGGATATAAATACAGCAGAGCGGATATGTTTAAAAACGCTCCTATGGTGCTTGTTCCGCCGACTTTTGACGATATTAATTTACTAGATAAGGTTGAAAAAATGTTAGCACCTTGCGGATTTGGAAGTTTTTCAGTTACAACCGCAAAAAATCATGATGAAATGATTGCCTTTACTTCGCAAATGCCTCATATTATTTCAAATGCATTTATTAAAAGTCCGACAGCAGCGACACATAAAGGCTTTTCGGCAGGCAGTTATAAAGATTTGACCAGAGTTGCTTGGTTGAATCCCGTTATGTGGAGTGATTTGTTTTTTGAAAATAAGGATTGCTTGATAAACGAGTTAGATATTTATATAAATCACTTAAAAGAGTATAAAACTGCACTTGAAAACGGAGATGAAGAATATATGATTAAATTGCTTGAAGAAGGAAAAGAAGCAAAAGAAAAGGTAGATGGCAGATGAAAACTATTACCATAAACGCATCAAAAAAGTATGATATTTTTATTTCTGACAATATTTTATCTCAAACAGGGGAGTTAATTTTAAAAATTTCAACTCCTAAAACAGTTGCAATAATAACAGATGACATTGTTGACGAATTATATTCAGCAGTTGTTGAAAATTCCCTTAAAAAAAGCAGTTTAAAGCATATTAAATTTGTAATAAAAAACGGTGAACAGTCAAAAAACGGTCAGAATTTTTTGAAAATTTGCGAGTTTTTGGCTGAAAATCAAATTACAAGAAGCGATATGATAATTGCGCTTGGCGGTGGTGTTGTCGGCGATTTGGCCGGATTTGTAGCCTCGGCATATCTTAGAGGAATTAATTTTATACAAATTCCGACAACGCTATTATCCTGTGTCGATTCCTCCGTCGGCGGTAAAACCGCAATTGATATTGAAAGCGGTAAAAATTTAGTTGGTGCTTTTTATCAACCTAGACTTGTTATTTGCGATTATTCAACGCTTG
>CACYEQ010000009.1 GCA_902773485.1 Oscillospiraceae bacterium | reverse complement strand
AGCCTATGCATTTTAAGTATGCGGATATCGGGTCCTGTGCGACGGACCCTCGTGAACCATGTCAGGCGGGGAACCGAGCAGCATTAAGCGAATGTGCCCGTGCGCCGCAGTAAAATCTGATGTCCGCAGACTTAAAGTACATAGGCTTTATGAATTAATGAGGTGGGAAGCAAAAAATGCATCAGGCACTTTACAGAAAATACAGACCTAAAACTTTTTCTGATGTTTGCGGTCAAGACCATATTTCAAATACACTAAAAACGCAGGTAAGCGAAAATCGTTTTACCCATGCTTATTTATTCACAGGCTCGCGAGGAACGGGTAAAACTTCAAGTGCAAAAATTTTGGCAAAAGCGGTAAACTGCCTTGATCCGCATAACGGCGACCCGTGTAACGAGTGTGAAAACTGCAAAGGTATTGATAACGGCGAAATTTTAGATGTTGTTGAAATAGATGCTGCTTCAAACAACGGCGTCGAGGATATAAGAAATTTGCGTGACCAGGTTGAATATCTGCCCTCAAAAGCAAAATTCAGAGTTTATATTATTGATGAGGTTCATATGCTTTCAAAATCTGCGTTTAACGCTCTGCTAAAAACGCTTGAAGAACCTCCCGCTCATGTTATTTTTATTCTTGCTACAACCGAAGTTTGGGCTATTCCCGCAACTATACTTTCGCGTTGCCAGAGGTATGATTTCAACAGAATTTCGGCTGAAATTATCGCTTCCAGAATTAAATATGTATGCGAACAGGAGAGTTATACAATTGAAGATAACGCTGCAACGTTGATTTCAAAACTTTGCGACGGCGGTATGAGAGACGCTTTAAGTTTGCTTGACCTTTGCGCAGGAACCGATACGAACATTACCGAAAAGTTAGTGGCGGAATGTGCGGGACTTATCGGAAAAGAGCATCTTTTTAAATTGGTTGATATTATTGAATCAGGAGATGCACCGGGTGCTGTAAATCTGCTTGATGAACTTTATAATGCGTCTTGCGATATGGAAAGGCTGATGAACGAACTCATATCGCATTACAGAGATTTGCTGGTTGCGAAAACCGCAAAAAATCCCGAAAGGCTTATTACAGGTACAAAAGAAGATATTTTAAGAATTACCGAGCAGGCAGAGAAAATAAAGTTTGAGAATATTCTTTACTGCACCAAAAAATTCTCGGAATGTCTTGATACTATGAAAAAAGGCACCTCTAAAAGAGTTGCCGCCGAAACCACTATTATAAGGCTTTGCACAAATGAACTTGATTTGAGCGGCGAGGCGGTTTTAAAAAGAATAAGCAATTTGGAAGAAAAAATTACAAAAATCGCTTTTGGCGGTGAAACTGTAAAAGAACAACGCACCGAGCAAAGTAAATCTTCATCGGCAAAACCCGAAAAAGAAAAAGAGCCTGTTCATAAAAATACAATTGGCGCAGAACTTAAAAAATTTACAAAGTGGGCGGAAGTTTTGGAACTAATTAAGCCTGAATCAAATATGCTTTACACCGTGTTGAGAGGGTCGGTTGCTTATATTAAAGGGCAATATTTGCTAATTGATGCGAATAACCCGATTTTTGCCGAAACGCTTCGCAACAGCGAGGAACACAGAAACACAATAAGAAATATAGTTTTTAAGATTACGGGTGAAAAATACAGATTGGGACCGTATTCTGAAAAAACGGCTCCTAAACAGGAAAGCAAAGATAGATTAGATGAGTTTATAGATAAATTTTCTGATGATATAACATTGGAAGAATAATAAATTCCGAAAGGAAGGCAAAGTGAATGAAACAACAGATTAACTTTACCAAAATTCTTTGTGTTATTGTCGGCATTGTTATTGTCGGCTCGGTTTCTATTGTAATTGCAATAAATGAACCGTCTTTGATTTTTGATGAAATTTTAATTGCTGCCTCTATCGTTATTTTGGCGGTCGGCGTTGTTTTGGTTGCCAGAAATCATATAAAAGGTTATTTTTTATCTGCCGCAAGAAGTATTGACAGTGCAGATGATACCGCTTTAAACGAATTTTCGCTTGCGGTTATGATTTCAAATTCTATGAACGAAGTTGTTTGGTATAATGAAAAATTCAGAAGTTCTGTTCTTAAAGGAATTGATGTTTTCGGAAACGCTTCTTCCTTTATTTTTGACGAAAGCGCACAAATTCGTCTTTCGGAAGAGGGATATGCCAGAATTGAATACAACGAAAAATATTTCAATGTTTATTCGCTTCAAAGTTCCGAGGAATACTACGGGCAGACTATATATTTTTTCTATGATGACACCGCATTTACAAATTTGAAAAATAAATTCAACACATCAAAACTTTGTGTATTTTTCATTCATATTGACGGACTTGATGTTCTTATGAAGGACACTCCTGAAAGTAAAAAGAACGAAATGATAGGTCAAATTGAGCGGAAAATTGAGGCAATTGATAAAGATTCAAAAGGATATATGCAAAAAGTATCTTCTGATAAATATTTGCTTTTGATTGAAAAACATATTTTTGATGAGATTATAAAAAATAAATTTGAAGTTTTAACAAATGTAAGAGAACTTGATTTTGGCGACAGAGGAAATGCAACATTATCAATAGGCGTAGGAATAAATGGTAAAAACTTATCTGAAAGCGTTGAATATGCTAACAGCGCGCTTGATATGGCGCTCGGCAGAGGCGGAGACCAGGCAGTTATTAAAAATGCTGATAGTTTTGAGTTTTTCGGCGGAGTTACCGAATCAAAGCCGATTAATACCGCCGTAAGAATAAGGCTTGTTTCACAAACGCTCAAAAAACTGGTTTTAAACAGCGATAATATTTTGCTTATGGGTCATAAGTTTTCCGATATGGACGCTTACGGAGCCGCATACGGATTGTTCTGTGCAATAAAGCAACTCGGCAAAAGCGTGAATATTGTTTGCGACTACAAAAAGTCGCTCGCAGGCGAACTTATACGCTATACGGCAAGAATTCAGCCGAATGATGATTTTATTATTTCACCGCAAGAGGCTGAGCCGAAAATAACAAGCAGAACTCTGCTTATTATTATTGACACTCACAGGGTCTCTTCACTTGAATCAAAAGAAATATATCAAAAATGTTCGGATGTTGTGGTTATCGACCACCACCGAAGAACGGTCGATTTTATTGATAATTCAATTTTGTTTTATCACGACCCTTCATCATCGAGTGCGTGTGAAATGGTTACAGAACTGTTGCGATATTTCGGAACGGATTTCAGCGAAAAATCGCAAGCCGATGCATTGCTTTCGGGCATAATGCTTGATACTAAGAATTTTATTTTAAAAACTTCATCCAGAACTTTTGAAGCGCTTGGTTTTTTGCGAGAAAAAGGAGCCGACCCTGTTTTGGCAAAAGGCTTTTTCTCGCAAACGATTGATACTTACACTCTAAAATCAAAAATAGTTTCAAGTGCAAAAATCATAAAGAATTACGCTATTTCTTATTGCGAAGAAAAGAGCGGTTTTGCTCGAATTGCCTCGGCTCAGGCGGCTGATGAACTTCTCGGAATAACAGGGGTTGACGCTTCCTTTGTCGCTATGGTGCAGGATGACGGAAAGTTAAATATTTCGGCAAGAAGTTTCGGAAAAGTTAATGTTCAGTTAGTAATGGAACAGTTAGGCGGAGGCGGTCATCAAACAATGGCTGCGGCACAGGTTGAATGTGAAGATAAAGAGAATTATTATAAATTAATTGCTGATGCGTATGCTAAGGCAAAAACAAAATAACTGTAAAGAGAGGACAGAAAAATGAAAGTTATTTTATTGCAAGATGTTAAAAGTATGGGCAAAAAGGGCGAGGTTAAAAACGCTCCCGATTCATACGCAAGAAATGTTTTGTTGCCTAAAAAGTTAGCGGTTGAGGCTACAAATCAGAATTTAAGCGAGTTAAACAGCAAAACGCAGGCGGCCGCTCATCATAAGGCAGAAGAAAAAGCCGCCGCTGAAAAAAACAAATCAAGAATTGAAGGTAAAACATTAACTGTTGCCGCTAAATGCGGTGAAAACGGCAAACTTTTCGGCGCGGTTACAGGCAAAGAACTTTCGTCGCTGTTGCAAAAAGAGTTTAATATTCAGGTTGATAAAAGAAAAATTACCGCACCCGATATGAAAAACACCGGTGTTTACTCATTTGATGTAAAACTATATCAGGGCGTTGTTGCAAAAATGAATGTTGAGATAGTTGCACAGTAAAACGACGTTTTTTAAGAAGTTAAACGAGAATTGAGGTAATAAAAATGGCTGAAAACATTGAACTTTTAAGCGATGAATCGCAGGTTTTGCCGTTTTCTCTTGAAGCAGAGCAGGCGGTTTTGGGCGCAGTTTTAATAGACCCCGATGTAATTTCAACCGTCGCTGAATTAATTAAGCCCGATTATTTTTATCTTCCGCAACACAAAGCAATTGCCAACGCTATGTGGGCGATGGACGCGCTTTCTAAAAAAATCGATGCCATTACCATTTTGGAAGAACTGAAAAAAGACAATGTTTTTGATGATGCAGGCGGAAAATCTTATTTGTTGCAATTGGCACAAATTGTTCCTACCAGTGCAAACGCATCGTCTTACTCAAAAATAATAAAAGAAAAGCATTACATTCGCTCACTGATTTTGGCGGCAAGAAAGATAATAAACGATGCCTCCACGCCTGATATTAATGCAGATATATTGCTTGAAGGTGCAGAGCAGACGATTTATGAAATCCGCCAGGATAAAGATGCGAGCGGACTGGTTCATATTAAAAATGTAATTACCACCGAAACGCTGATTAAACTTGATAAATTAACCAAGGAAGAGTATAAACAGGAATTTTTAGGAACACCGAGCGGAATTTCCGCAATTGATAAATTCACAACGGGATTTCATAAATCAGACCTTATTATTCTCGGTGCCAGGCCCGGTATGGGTAAAACCTCACTTGCACTTAACTTTGCAAGAAATGTTGCGGTGCAATCAAAAAAATGCGTGGCATTTTTCTCGCTTGAAATGACAAGAGAGCAAATTACAGAAAGGCTTATATCTTCTGAATCTGCAATACCGTCAAACAAATTCAGAACAGGCGAACTTGATGAAAACGAATGGTCAAGGCTCGCACAGGCAAGCGGAGTGTTATCAGAAGCAAATATTTTTCTTGATGATACTTCAAATATTACCGTTCCGGAAATCAAAGCAAGACTTCGCCGATTGCAACCGAAACCTGATTTGGTTATTATCGACTATCTCGGTCTTATGCACTCGGCAAGGCGTATTGATAACCGAGTTCAGGAGATTTCGGAAATCACAAGAAACCTTAAAATTATGGCGAAAGAACTTAATGTTCCTGTTATTTGCTGTTCACAGTTAGCCCGTACAACAGAGGCAAGGGGAAAATCTCACAAACCACAACTTGCCGACCTTAGAGATTCGGGTTCTATCGAGCAAGATGCAGATATTGTACTGTTTATTTACCGTGATATTTATTATCAGGCGGAATCAAAAAATCCGGAAGAAATTAATGAAAACGCAGCCGAATGTATCGTTGCGAAAAACCGTCACGGCGAAGTAGGTACGGCGAAACTTCACTTTGAGCGTGAATTTACAAGGTTTACAACTCCCGATTATTCTTACGAAGAAGAACAACAATGATAAATTTATTTAAACAAACAGTTTTAAAATATAATCTTATTCAAAAGGGCGACAGAATTACAATAGGGCTTTCGGGCGGTGCTGATTCTGTCTGCCTTGCTTTGCTTTTTTGTGAAATCAGAGATGAATACTCGCTTGATTTTACGGCTGTGCATATTAATCATCTGATAAGGGGCGAAGAAGCGTATAGAGATATGAATTTTTGCATTGATTTTTGCAAAAAGAAAAATATTCCACTGAAAACTTTTGAAATTGATATTAAAAAACTTGCGAAAGAGGCCAAAATGGGCGTTGAAGAATTTGCAAGACAAAAGCGATACAAAATATTTGAAACGCTCTCAAACGGCGGTAAAATCGCAACTGCTCACAACCTTGATGATGTTGCCGAAACGCTGATTTTTAATATTACCAGAGGTACGGGGTTAAAAGGGCTTTGCTCAATTCCTGCAAAAAGAGGCAATATTATTCGTCCGCTGATTGAAACGCCAAGAGAAAAAATTGAAGAATTTTTAAAGCAGAAAAATCAAAGTTTTGTAACCGATTCTACAAATCTTGAAAATGACTATTCAAGAAACAAAATAAGACACTTAGTAATTCCTGTTTTAAAAGAGATTAACCCAATGTTTTTACAATCGGTTTTACGGCTGAAAGAAACAAGTGAAGATTACACTGAATATTTTAATGAGATTGCAGAAAAACTTTATAATAAGAATATTTCAGCCGAGGAATTGCTTAAAAAAAGCAAAGCGGAGATATATGAATATTTAAAGTATTTTATAAATAAAAAAACAGGTGCAATTCCTGATAAATTCCACCTTGAAAAGTGTTTTGATGCACTAAAATCAAATGGAAAAACTTCACTTCTTTTAGGTTATTCATTTTTTGTTAAAAATAACAAG
This sequence comes from Oscillospiraceae bacterium, assembly GCA_902773485.1. Lineage (GTDB taxonomy): Bacteria > Bacillota > Clostridia > Oscillospirales > Acutalibacteraceae > RUG11462. The sequence continues at coordinate 27,565 of CACYEQ010000009.1, read as the reverse complement.
TTGTTTGTAAAAAAAGAAACTTGCGAAAAGCAGGAAGAATTTTATAAGCAAGTTAAATGCACGGTAAAAACACCATATAATTTTTACAAATTCGAAAAAAAATCTTTAAAAGACTTAAAAAATAATAAAAATGTTTACAATTTGTTTTTAAATAATGCGATAGATTGTGATAAAATTTGTCATAGCCTGATACTTAGAAACAGGCGAGCGGGCGATACGATAAAAATAAAACGCCGTCCGAAAAAAACAATAAAGGCAATTTACAACGAATTAAAAATCTCACCCGAAAACCGTTATAAATTAGCGGTTTTGGAGTGTGACGGAGAAATTGTCTGGGCAGAAAACATCGGAGTAAGTGAAAAGTTTTTGCCCGATAAGCAAACAAAAATGTTTTTAACGATAAAAAGGGAGGCTGATTATCATTAATAAAAACATAAAAAACGCATTGATGTATATAGCTATTCCGCTGATATTGGTAGTATTTTTAGTATCTATGTGGGGTAAAAATTTATCCTCAACCGATGTGAAATACTCTGATTTGTTGAATTCTCTTAAACAAAACAATGTTTCTACATTTGAGTTAAACCTTTCATCAAGAGAACTTAAATATCAGTTAAAGAACAGCGATAAAGTCCTTACTTATAAAGTGCCTGATTCACAGTTGTTTGTAAATGACTTTGAAAAAATTCAAGACAGATACAATATTACTACAACTTATGACATTGAGGCAGGCGGCGAGGCAAACTGGATTTTTAATCTATTGCCTACCGTATTGTTGGTTGTTCTTTTTGTCGGTTTTTGGGTGTATATGTCTAAAAGAATGGGCGGACTCGGAAACGACAAAACCCTTTCATTCGGCAAAGCAAAATTCAAAAATTCTGCTGATGAGAAAAAGAAAACTTTATTTTCCGATGTCGCAGGCGCTGATGAAGAAAAAGAAGAACTTAAAGAAATTGTTGAGTTTTTAAAAGACCCGAAAAAGTTTAATGAACTTGGCGCAAGAATACCGAAAGGCGTTTTGCTTGTAGGCCCTCCGGGTACGGGAAAAACATTGCTTGCAAAAGCGGTTGCAGGCGAAGCAGGTGTTCCTTTCTACTCTATTTCCGGTTCCGATTTTGTTGAAATGTTCGTCGGCGTAGGTGCTTCGAGAGTAAGAGATTTGTTTGAAACTGCAAAGAAAAATTCCCCTGCAATTGTCTTTATTGATGAAATTGACGCAGTAGGTCGTCAAAGGGGCGCAGGACTCGGCGGCGGTCACGATGAAAGAGAGCAAACGCTCAACCAATTGCTTGTTGAAATGGACGGTTTCGGTGCTAACGAGGGTATTATCATTATAGCGGCAACAAACCGACCTGATATTCTTGATAAAGCGTTGCTTCGTCCGGGCAGATTTGACCGACAGGTAACGGTAAACTACCCTGATGTTAAGGGCAGAGAAGAAATTTTAAAAGTTCACGCAAGAGGAAAGCCTCTTGCTCCCGATGTTGACCTTAAAACTATTGCAAAATCTACTGCCGGCTTTACAGGTGCAGATATTGAAAATTTATTAAATGAATCTGCACTGTTAGCCGCAAGAAAAAATAGGAAAGCGATTACCGAAGCCGATATTGAGCAGGCTACAATAAAGGTAATTGCAGGCACCGAGAAAAAGAGTTGGGTAATGAGTGATGCAGAGAAAATCAACACCGCATACCACGAGGCCGGCCACGCTATTACAGGCTACTTTTTACCGACTCAGGACGATATTCATCATATTACAATTGTACCTCGTGGCAGAGCGCTCGGTATGACAATTTCATTGCCTGAGAAAGATAAATTCTCAAAATATCGTGATGAAATGAAAGAGGAAATTGTAATGTTATTGGGTGGCCGGATTGCCGAAAGACTTCACAACGGTGACAACTTTACAACAGGTGCTTCAAACGATATTGAGAGGGCAACTAAAATTGCAAAAGATATGGTTGTAAAATACGGTATGAGCGATGAACTCGGACCTATTCTTTACGGCAACTCGAATGATGAAGTGTTTCTTGGTCGTGATTACGGTCATATTGACAATGTTTCACAGGCAGTTGCTTCAAAAATTGATATTGAAATTAAGAAGATTGTTGATGAGGCTTATAAAAAAGGCGAAGAAATTCTTACAACCCATATTGATAAACTTCACACTGTTGCAAAAAGACTTTTTGAAAAAGAAAAAATCGACGGCGATGAGTTTAAAGAAATTATGGAAAACTCAACTTTGTCGCCTGAAAATTAAATTTTGCGCTAAAATGCACCTATGGTTTATTAGCCATAGGTGCATTTTTTAATTGAATGTTAATAAAAATCCCTGATTCTTAATTCCTATTTTTTTCACGGTACAATCTTCTGTGAGATATATTTCAACATCGCCGAAATCTGTTTTTTGAACTGATTTATAACCGTTTTCAGCCTGTTTGTATTCAAGCGAATTACTGCGTATTATGTTGCTGAAAACTCGCTTAATAAGCGTAAAAAAAGCGGTGTTTGGAATTTTGTTTTCATCAAGCGTAGTTTTTATTCCTTTAAAACTCGCTGTTATTTTATCATCTTTTGTTTTAATTTCAAGTCCGTTTAAATTATCGGGCTTTTTTACATTTACCTTAATTTCGCCGTCAGCAGTTGTTTTCAAAACGCCTTTTATCTGCAAAGTATTGTATTCGAGAGTAAAATTGTTTTCAAAAACTGTTTTTGCTTTAATTTCTTTTTGCGTTTCACATCCTGTTAAAATAAAAATTCCTAAAAAAAACATTAAAACAAAACGCTTAACCAAAAAAAGCCTCCTTTAAAGATTTTTCTCGATTTCTAAAAAAACTTTCGGCAAAAGTTTTAACATAAGCGAAGGGTTGGTGGAAGTTTTCGAAAATTCTTTTGCACATAAATCACCCGAAAGCCCGTGAACAAAAGCGGCGAGCCTTGCACTTTCAAGCGGTGACATTCCCTTTGCACAAAACGCCGCAATTATACCCGAAAGCATATCGCCTGTACCACCTGTTGCCATACCCGAGTTGCCGGTTTCATTAATAAAATATTCGCCGAACGGTGAACTTATTACAGTATTATGACCTTTTAAAAGCGTAACTATGCCGTAATTCTTTGAAAACTCTGTTGCTGTTTGCTCACGGTTTTTATTTATCTCGCTAGCACTTTTTCCGATTAATCTTCCCATTTCGCCCGGGTGAGGAGTAATTATTATATCGCTTTTTTTAAGATTTAAAACCGAAATATCTTCCGTTAAAACATTAAGAGCGTCAGCGTCGATTATCAAAGGCACAGTTGAATGCTCCAAACAAAACATAAGAATTTTTCTTGTGTAATTGTTTACTCCCATACCGCAGCCAATTAAAATGCTGTCGGCTTTTTTTATTTTTTGCAAAAGCATTTTTCGGTCTTCCACCGAAAAATCGTGCGAAAGCGGTGTGCATACAGCTTCGGGAACGCAGGAAGATACAGCAGTATAAATCTCTTTTTGCATTGCAATATCGCAAATGCCTATACCGCTTAAAACACAGGCTCTGCCTGCAATTACCGCAGCACCCAGCATTGAATAACTTCCGCAAATCAAAAGTGCTCTGCCGAAATCGCCTTTATGAGAATTTTCATCTCTTTTTTTGAAACTTTTAATTAATTCTTTATCAATATTCAAAATAAATTCTCCTTATTATTCATATATATTAAAAGAGGTGGACAAATTGAAACCAAAAACTATAAAATCAATTAAAAAATATTTGTTTTCAGTCATAGTTTTGCTTGTTTGTTTAAGCGTTATTGCTCACGCTCATGTTTTCGTTTATCCTGTAAGAACGATTGCAAAAATATTTTCGCTTCCTGCTGCATCAATAATTATTCCCTACTCAAAAACTTACGAGTATAAAGAGCAAAAGACGGAAAATACTCAACAAAAAACCGAAAAAACAACTGAGAAAACAACCGCCGAAAATTCTGAAACAAAACTTGCAAACGCCGTCGAAACAGGCGGAGCGGTCATTACCGAAACAATTGATAAATCAGGAGCAACCGCCTCATTCGGCGATGTTTATATAAAAAATAAAACCACTGTTAATGTTGATTTTGAAAAAGAGTTTAAAAACAAACCCAACTTAAAAATTAAACTTAATTCAAAAAATCCGCAGGTATTAATTGTACACACCCATGCAACCGAATGTTTCTTTCCTCGACTTGTCAGTTACTACCCAAAATCTTGGGGCGAAAGGGATCAAGATACTTCAAAAAATATGGTTGCGGTAGGCAAAGTTATTGTCGAAAAACTAAATAAATCGGGAATAAAAACCGTTCAATCGCAAACGCTTCACGACAAAGACGAATACGAAGGCTCTTATGACCGCTCACGAGAAACTATTAAAAAATATCTTAAAAAATACCCCTCTATAAAGGTTGTTTTAGATGTTCACCGTGACGCAATAAACGAAGAAGACGGCGATAAAATCCGCCCGATTGTGTCAATCAACAAAAAACAAGCAGGGCAGATTATGCTGATTTCGGGTTGTGAAACAGGCAGTATAACAGGTTACCCGAATTGGCGTAAAAATTTAAGATTTTCGCTCAGGCTTCAACAACTTTTGGAAAAAACTTACCCTTCTCTTGCCCGACCTTTGTTTTTTGCCGAGAAAAAATATAATCAGGATTTGTGCGAAAACTCAGTTTTGGTAGAGGTAGGCTCACAGGCGAATTTAATAGGGGAAGCCAAATATTCCGCCGAACTTTTTTCGAATGTTTTAATTAAATATTTAAAACAAAATACATAAAAAGGCGGAAAAATCCGCCTTTTATTTTACAATTTCCCTAAGTTCTTTAAGTCTTTTTGCTTTATTTTCAGCCGAGAAAAGTACATTGCCTGTTACAAGCACATTTGCACCTGCTTTCACACAATCAGGGGCAGTTTCAAGGTTTACTCCTCCGTCCATTTCAATATCCATATCAAGTCCCATCTCATCACATTTTTTGCGAATTTCGGTAACTTTCGGTAAAACTTCACTCATAAATTTCTGACCGCCGAATCCCGGCTCAACGCTCATAACAAGCACCATATCAAGATCAGCAAGATAAGGAAAAACTTCGCTTGCAGGAGTTTTAGGCTTGATTGTAAGGCAAGCCTTTTTGCCGAAAGAATGTATTAAATCAATTGTTTCTTTAATGTCAGAACCTGCCTCAGTATGAAATCCGATAATATCTGCGCCTGCATCGGCAAACTGTTTTATATAGCGGTGAGGACGGTCAATCATTAAATGCACATCAAGAACAGTATCAGTCGCTTTGCGAATCGACGCTACAACAGGTATGCCGATTGATATGTTCGGCACAAAAATACCGTCCATTACATCAAGGTGAAACATATCGGTTTTAGCGCTATCAAGTTCTGCAATTGCGTCTCCTAAATGCACAAAATCCGCTGTCAGAATTGATGGTGAAAATTTAATCATTTTATCAGTCCTCAACTTTCATAATTATGCTGTTAAACAATTTATCGTTTTTAATATCGCTGTCAATATTATTTTGCAAAACGCCGTAATTGTAAGCTTTTACTTTACCTGCGCCGATTGTATCATCAACCGAAATCTCTATCGCCTTTTTGGTAATAGGAATGTTTTTGTCAGTATAAAGCATAAATCGAATTTTACCTATTTTTTGATTAGTTTTCGTAAAATTCTTAATATAAAACGAGCCTTCAAGACCGCTTGAAACGGTGAATTTAGCCTCTTTTACAGAATAGCCGATGCCTCCGTTATTTTCAGGCTCTTTGCCGTTAATAACACAACCCTCGTAAGAAACGGTGGTTTTTGTTTTTAACTCATCCAGCGTTGCAGTCATTTTAACAAAACTTTTTTCAAAATTGCACTCAGCCAATCTTGTGTCGCCTGCCGCAACATAAAAATCGCTGTCTAAATCGAAAGTTGTTTCTTTAACAATATCATAATTTTTCGAGTTCCTAATATATTCAACGCCGATTTCGGTTATTTTTTTATCGTATTTACTAAGATTTGATACCGCAAAATAGATTGTAAAACTGCCGTCATCGGTCGTTTTTTCTTTATATTTTTCTTCATCTATATTTTTAAGTGCTTCGTATTTTGTGCCGTTGTTGTAATAAGCAAACCTTGCACTTACGGTTATTTCGCCTTGTTTTGTATAAAAATCTTCATTATCATAATAATTTGAAGCGGTAGTATCGCAAGAAACAAAATACAATGCAAATAAAACCGACATAATAAAACAAATTAATTTTTTTATCATAATTTTCTCCTCAAATTCCAAACATATATACATATTATAATATCGGTTGCAAAAAATATCAACTTTTATTTTTTAAATTTACAATATTTTAGTGACAAATTGATATTTTTCTGTTATAATAGTTTTAATATCGCGAAAGTGAGGAAAAAATATGGAAAAATCCAACTACAAAGTAATTATCGACGGAGTTTTTGAGGTATTAAAACCTAAAAACTTTAAAATAGAAAAATTTGATAAGGGCGAATATTTTTCTAATTCTGAAAGAGCGTTTATGATTGACTATAATGAGGAGAAAAAACTCATTGTTTTGAAAACCGCTGTTTTGCAGGAAGGCACAGGAGTTGAGTGGAAAGAACTTTCCTCTTGGCTTTTTGATGAAAATTCGGACGATAAAGATAAAAACGGAATTAAAAATGATTTTTGCGACTCTGTTTTGGAAACTTTGGGCGACAAAGCGGGAATCGGCGGAATGAAAAAAGTTGAAATGCCATCTAAAAAGAAAAAGGCAGATACTATTGATATGGAGAGCTTTTCAGCAAGATTTTTAGATATTTGTCCGCAAGATAAAGACGCTTATAAACAAAATGTTTCAAAATACAGCGAGTTTTTATATGATTCTTTCTTTAAAGAATACGGAGTAAAAGAATTGCAAAACACAATTCACGAGGGCAATTCAAGAAAAATTTCAAAATTCTTTGAACTGCTAAACACCGCTTATGTAAACGGCGAGAAAAACGTTGCCTCAACTATTGTTTACACAATTATTTGCGGAACGCTGTTTTCAGAAAATCCTTGCGAAAAAGAAATTAATATGCAACTTGAAAAATATCCTTATCTCGCAACTGCCGTAAGAAATTCAAAGAAGATTTTATCAAACCCGAAAATAAGAGCAAAATACGGATTATAAAATAACGAAACTCCTTTCCGAAATGGAAAGGAGTTTTTTTGTTGCAAATTACATTTTACATTTCGCCGATTCCTTCGGAAACACCGAGTAATATAATACCTAAAATTACAGTTATTACACAAGCATATTGTGAAGCAACCAATTTTTCTTTTAAGAAAATTCTTGAAAGAATAACCGATATTATGCAGTAACTTGAAACTACTATCGCTGAGATAACAGGGTTCTTTGCCATTGCGTAAACATAAAAAATTTGACCGCCGATTTCCGCTGTTGCCGCCGCACCTTTTTTAATTTCGCTCTTTTTAAATGGGTTATAAGGTTTTTTGTTTCTGATAAGCATAAACAGCCAACAGCCGATACCTGCAACAAAAAATGTTAAGCCGTATAAAACAAGTACATCATTTTCACCAAGACCTAAACCGTGTTTACCTTCGAGAATAACTCCGTCAAACGAAGTGCCTATTGTATCAAAAATGCAGTACAATATCGGGAATATAAGTGCCAATGCACCAAAACGATATTTTTTATTCTCGCCCGTTAAATCAAGTTCTTTATTACTTAATTTTTGCTCAACAATACCTAGTGCGATAATGCCTGCTGCAATTATAATCGAACCGATTATATCAATAACTGAAACTTCATCCCACAAGTTGCCTTTACCGAAAAAGGTAAAGTAAATAACCATTGCAATTGCGGAAAATGCTCCCGAGGCGTTTTGAACAGGTGATACAATCGAAACTTCAAGATAACGAAGTCCGGCATAGCCTATTACCATAGAAACAATGTAAGAAACCGATGCAGGAGAATAAGTAATAAAATATTTTGAAAACAATTCTCCGAGAGAAGAATGACTTTCAGACATAGGTAGGCAACATACCGCCATTATTACCATTGCAATGCCGACCCAAACGGCGATCTTTAAGTGTGAGTGCTTATCATTATTATCGGTGCCCGCCTTGTAAAACAAATCGGCAACGCCCCAACATAATGCACAAATAAGTGAAATAATAATTGCGTTCATTTTAACCCTCTTTTTCTTTAAAAATACTAATATATTTTATCACATATTGATTAATTTGTAAACTATATAACTTAATTATTATTAGAAATTTGACTTTTTTGGAAATATATGTTAATATACATTTGTTGTGGATTTAAAAACAAAAGTGAGGATTAAAAATGAAAAAACTAAGTTGTATTATTTTATCAATCTTCATAATATTTGCGATTACAAGTTGCAAGTATACAGCAAAAACGGTTATATCATCTGACGGTAAAGTGCAGTTTAGCACAGTAACGGTTATTACCGAAGCGGAACTCAAAAAAGTAAAAACGCTGTTGGGCGATATTTTTGCTTCATACAAAACCAAAAACGCAGTTCAAAAGCAACTTTCGGTTTTCAATAACATTTTTACTATTCAGTCAAATGCCGATGAAACTATTAAGTTTTTTAAAGATAATTCCGAAGTTAAAACGGTAAACGGCGTTGTCACTTATACATACAAAGCGACTAAAAATTATACTTCGCTGAAAAGTTACAATAATTATGTTTTTCCGTCGAGCCAAAAACTAAATAAACAAGGCAAGGCGAGTGTTTATGATTATTGGCGATTTATCAACGGCGGTGCTTCAAACAGTACAAGTGCAATTATTGCCGACCTTTACGGAATAAGTTTAACTCAAAACGAGTATATTACTTTGCCTGAGAAAATTGCAAAAACTAACTGCAAAAGAATAGATAATTATACAGTAAAACTCACCTCTAAGAACATTGCTTATGTAACAACCGTTAAATCCACCGCTTCGTGGACAAAGGAAAAAAACATTTATGATGCTGTTTTAAGCAAAGTAAAAAAGGCAATAAAACCGCCTAAAATTAAAAAAGTAAAAGTAGCATACAAAAACAAAAACAATATAAAAATAAGTTGGATAAAGCAGAAAAATTGCGATGATTACATTGTTATGCGAAAATTTGGCAAAAAAGGTAAATGGAAACTTCTTGATTACTCGCTCGGCAAAACGAAACTTATTGATAATACTTTTACTCGGGGCGAAAAAATTTATTATAAAGTAAGAGGTATAATCTACGAAACCGGATTTACCGTTTTCGGAAAGTTTTCTTCTGAAAAATCAATTAAGGTTGCCAATTTAAACATTAAACCCAAAATTTATGTTTCAGGACAAAAAAGGTCAGCGGTTGTATCGTCGGCCGCAAAAGAAAAGTATATTTTGGGATTTGAAATTACTTATTCAAGATACCGAGATTTTAAAAATTCTACCGTAATTAATGTAAAAGGCCTGCCGAAAAGAATAACCAAACTAAAACAAGGCAGACGATATTCTTTCAAAGTTAGAAAGTATATTAAAATCAACGGTAAAAAATATTACAGTCCTTATTCAGACTCGGTTCGTGTAAGAATAAGATATTAAAACATAAAAATTCCGCCGAATATCGGCGGAATTTTTTTATACGAATTATGTGAAAAATGCACAAAAATGATGTCCTTGAATGTCGGGTTGCGAGTGTGATAAATTATAGTTGCAAAACAAAGAGAAACGCATTCCCGGGTAAAGTTTCTTGTTTGTTTTAGCATTTTCTGACGGCAAAGTAGTATTAACGCCGTCGAGGTGGAGCGGAGGGTACAAAAACTTTTTTAAAAGGGGAGGTAACTTTGGCGAAAAGTATAAATTCGCTGTTTTCTTCCGTTAAAACTATCCTTTCCTTGAAACCTGATTCGCAAACGCAGGAAAGACTTTTGAAAGAGGGCATACCGAAAAGGCAGATTAACAACGGCACCGCAATTATAGATTCGCTAGTGAAAAAAGCGGCGAGCGGTGAAATTTCGGCAATCAAAGAAGTTATTTCGCTTGTAAACCAAGATAATACAAAAGAAAAAGAAAAGTTGTCAATTCTTTATGAGGTTTTAGATAAAGATGAGAATTGAAAAATTATCGAAGAAGCAAAAGTTAATTTTAAAATTCGGGCATCAGAAAAAGTATCAAGGTTACAACTCGATTATTTGCGACGGAGCGGTGCGTTCCGGAAAAACAATAATTATGATAATTTCTTTTGTTCATTGGGCTATGAGATTTTTTGAAAACGCCTCTTTTGCTGTTTGCGGTAAAACGATTTCATCTGCCGAACGAAACATTATAGATAAAGTATTTTCGCTTTCCGATATTACAAGTTTTTTTGATGCGGAATATAATGCGTCAAAACATAAACTGACAATCAGAAACGGCGAAAAAGAGAATTATTTTTATGTTTTCGGCGGAAAGGATAAAAGTTCGTATTCTCTTATTCAGGGGCTTACGCTTTCGGGAGTGTTCTTTGATGAGGTTGCATTGCAAAATGAGAATTTTGTTTACCAGTCTATCGCAAGAACGCTTTCGCAAAAAAACTCGAAACTTTGGTTTAACTGCAATCCCGAACATCCGGAGCATTGGTTTTATAAAGATTGGATTTTAGATTCGAAAGGCGAAAATAAAAGAAAATCTTTTCACCTGCATTTTTTGATGAATGATAACCCGATTTTGAGTGAAGAGGAAATTGAAAAAGCACACTCGCTTTACAGCGGAGTTTTTAAACAAAGGTATATCTTAGGCAAATGGGTTGCGGCGCAGGGGCTTATTTATCCGATGTTTTCAAAAAATATGATTACAAAAAGAACAGATTATTTCGGAGATTATTACATCAGCATTGATTACGGAACTATCAACCCTTTTTCAGCGGGGCTTTGGGTTGTGACCGACAAGTGTGCTGTGAGACTTAAAGAATTTTATTTTGATTCAAAAAAAGCGCACCGCCAGATGACTGATGAAGAATACTATAATGAACTTCTACGATTTTCGGAAGGGTATTCTGTAAAAAGCATAATTGTAGACCCTTCTGCCGCTTCTTTCATTCAAACAATAAGGCGAAATAAAAAGTTTTCCGTTCGCAAGGCTAACAACAATGTGCTGGACGGAATTAGGCTTACGGGAAATTTACTTAAACAGGGAAAAATTTTAATCAATGAAAACTGTAAAGATATTATTCGTGAGTTTTCGCTTTACTGCTGGGACGAGGAAAGTAAAAACGATGCGGTGAAAAAAGAGTATGACCACGCTATGGACGATTTAAGATATTTTTGCACTACCGTTTTGCAGTTTAACCCTAATTTTTCGGGTAAAAAAACAAGTAAAAAGGCAAGTTATTTTTTAGATGAAAAGGAGTTGAATGAATATTATTGATTTTGTAATTATCATAATTTCGACAATAAATCTGATTTTACTCTTATTGCTCGAATTTAATTGTTTTGATAAGGTTAAAAATGATTTTGTTATTAAAAAACAAATGACCGAAAAGAATCAGAAAATTCAGCAAAGAGTTATAAAAGAAATCGACAATTTTTTAAATTATAACGGCGAAGAACAAGAGGATACAGATTAAAAAGAAAGGATTTGATGAAAGGAATGAAAACAGACAAAGAAAATTTCATTCTGAGAATTAATTTTAACGGCAAGAGAATTTCTTTAAAAGAAAATCAGGCAAAGCATTTTGTTAAACTCGGTATTAATTCAGAAAAAAACGAAAATGCTTACGGTATTCTTGAATTTCTTGCCAAAAGAGAAGGGAAAACCCTTGAAGAGTTTGCGAAAGATTTAAAAGAACAATCTGATAAAACTCTTAAAAATAAATATTTAGAAAAGGTAGGAGAAGATGAAGAGTTGGCAAATATGCTTTTTGAAACAGAAAATCAAAAAGTAAATTTACCTGTAAAAAGCAAAGACGATTTTGAAACGGTAAAAGAAAAATTTCCGCAGTTTAAAACGCCCGAAGATTTACCGAGCGAAGTTGTGATTTTGTCGGAAACAAACAATATTACGCTTTTTGACGCTTATCTTCGTTACATCTTTTCTCAACAGGAAAAAATAAAACAACAAAAGCAAGCCGAAAATCAAAACAAACAAAATTCGGCAGGCTCATTAAAAGACAATCAAACCGATTACGGTTTTGCGATTTTTAATGCAATGATTAAAGGAATTAACAGATAAAAATAAAGAAAAGGAGATTATATATTATGGCATTAAACAGTTCAGCATTTGCAACTAATTTTACAGGAGAACTCGACAAAATTGTTACACAAAAGTCAGCGGTCGGCTTTTTGACCGATAACGCTTTTAAAGCAAAATTTGTTGGAGCAAAAACAGTTAAAATCCCTAATATTTCTTTACAGGGACTCGGCTCATACGACAGAGATAACGGATTTACAAAAGGTACACTTAGCATTTCAAACACTGCTTATACTATGACTCAGGACAGGTCAAGAAGTTTTAACATTGACAGAGAGGACCTTGACGAAACAGGTATTGCAGAACTTGCAGGTGAGGTGCTCGGCGAATTTGTTCGAACAAAAGTTGTTCCCGAAGTTGACGCCTACACTCTTTCAAAAATGACTCAAACTACTTTAAACAACAGTAATGCTATTTTTGATTATGACATTGAAAAGCCTTACGAAGCCTTTAACTACCTTGCGGATAAAGTTCATTCAGAGGTAGGCTTTGATGAAGAAATAATTTGTTTTATGAGCAGATATATGTGGAATAAACTTCGTGGCAGCGATGAATTTACAAGAATTTTAGATATTTCTCATTTGAAAAAAGGCGAGGTTTCATTTGATGTTCAAAAAATAGATAATATCAGAATTATTCCGGTTCCCGATTCAAGAATGTATACAAGGTTTGATTTTGCAAGCGGTAGCAACAATACTGCCGGCGGTTTTGCACCAAGCGAAACTTCTTATAAGGTTTATATGATAATGTGCCCGAAAAAAGCGGTTTCACTTGTTAAAAAAAGTGAAAAATTAAGAATTTTCACACCTGACCAAAATATTGATTGTGACGCTTATAAGTTCGACTATCGAATTTATTATGACGCTTTTGTAAAAAGCGGTCTTGCTAAAAGCATTTATTCGATTGTTGAACCCGGAATTGGATTTGATGAGGACTTAGATGATACTTTATCGCTTCAACAAGGAGAATCTGAAACACTTTCGGTAAGAGCATATACCAATACAAAATCTGCTTTAAGATATCAATGGTATTATTGTTCTGATGCAGAAAAAACACAAATTATACCAATAGACGGCGCAACCAAAAGCAGTTATGAAATTCCTGACGATCTCGACAGTGATACTTACTATTATTTTGTAAGAGTAAGCAGTGCTTCGAGAGATGAGGATTCAAATGTTATTACAGTTACTGTTTCTTAAATAAAGTTTCTATAAGCGGCAAGGGAAACTTTGCCGCTTATATTTCAAAAAAGGAGTGAAAAAATGAAGTATTACAAAGATATTTGTTCCGAAATATTCTCTCAACACGAAAAGTCTGTTGATTACAAAAATTCTTTTGGCAAAAAAGGCTTGTTTGAACAGACAAAATTAAACAGATATTTTTATTCGGGAGACCAATGGCGCGGAGCGAAAGTCGGCGATAATAAACCGCTTGTAAAATACAACATTATTAAACGAATCGGCGAATACAAAATAGCGGTTATAGGCGGTGATAATGTTAAAATATCGTTTTTACCAGTGGGCATTGGTACGCAAATAAAAACAGGCAATGATGAAAATATGAGTTATAACGATAAAAAAGTTACCAATTCGGAAGTAGTTGCGGCGGCAAAAGCGGTTTCAAATTATCTAAACACATATTTTAAAAAAATTCATTTTGAAAATACTGTTTGCAAAGCGTTGAAAAACGCTTATATTTCCGGTTGCGGAGTTGTTTACACCTATTGGGATCCCAGCGAGAAAACAGGTTTTTTTGTAGATGATAAAAGAACGGTTGAAATTTGCGGAGATATAAAATCGGAAGTTATTGACATTGAAAATGTAGATTTTTATGACCCAAATAATACCGAAATAAACGAGCAGGAGTATATAATTATTTCTTCAAGAAAAACGGTTGCTTCAATAATTCGTGAGGCAAAGCAAAATAAAATGCCCAAAGAAATGATAGAACAAATAAAACCCGATTACGAATATGAAAACGAGGCTTTTTATTCACAAAAAGCGACTGTTCTTACTAAGTTTTATAAAGATTACGATAAAGACGGTAATTATACCATAAAGGCGATAAAAGTTTGTAAAAATGCGATTATTAAGCCTGAATGGGATTTAAAATTAAAGCGTTATCCACTTGTGGTTTTCAACTGGGAAGAAACGGGTAATATTTTCAGCGAGTCGGAAATAACTAATCTTATTCCTAATCAGATTGCTATTAACCGAATGATGACTGCCAATACATGGGCGGTTATGATGACAGGTATGCCGATAATGCTTGTTAATGCCGACGCGGTTGATGATGCAATTACAAACGAACCCGGTCAGATTATCAGGTTTTACGGCAACGGTGAAGATTTTGACCGTTCGGTAAAATACATTACTCCGCCGAATTTTTCGGGTAATTTTGATGAACCGATTTCAAATTTAATTCAAAACACATTAAATGCAACCGGTGCAACCGATGCGGCACTCGGCACAATAAAAGCCCAAAATACCTCTGCAATTGAATCGGTAAAACAGTCGGCAAGACTTCCGCTGACAATAATTAAAAAGCGATATTTAAGTTTTATTGAAGATATTGCCGCTACTTATCTTGAATTTATTTTGAATATGTATTTTTCAAGACCGCTTATTCAAAAAGGAAAAAACAAGGTAGAATACTTTAAATTTAATGCCGAGAGGTATAAGAATTATTCTTTCTACTGCGAGGCGGATATTGTTTCGGAATCGGAAGAAAAATTAGATTCTGTTTTGAAAGAGATTGACAGTCTTGACAAATACGATAAAAAGGAAATTAAAGAATTGTTAGGGGGAAAAGAAGAATGACGGCACAGAATATTTATCAAAATGCACTGGCGATAACGGGATATCCTTATTCGGAATTGACCGATTTAAGTGAGGCACAAACTCTTGCGGTTAATTTTGTTAATATCGCCTATGCGGATTTATACTATACCCGTAATGATACGGGTTTCAGCCCGATTACATCTATTACAGACACGGTGGATTTGCCTGAAAATATGCTGAACGACTGCATTTCTTATTATGTTGCTTCGTTGATAGCAAATTTACTTGGTTGCGAAGATGATTTTTCGGTGTTTTCAGAAGTTTATTTAAAGAAAAAGCAGAAGTTTATAAAGCACTCTGAAAAAGACAGCATTGTTGATTGTTTACCCAAGGGGTGTTACTGTTGATTTGCAAAAAAAATAAAAATTATCATTTATCTGCTTTCGACGGCGGAATTAACAAAAATTTGCTTAAAACTGAAATTAAAAACAATCAACTTTGCGAAAGTTTAAATATGTGGTACAAGGGCGGTAAACTTGTAACACGAGAGGGGTTAAAATTAGCGGGTTCGGTTCCTATGCCTGATTTTTTGATAGAATCAAGTATTAAATTTTTGGGCAACTCAACCTATTCCGACGAGGGCCTTACTAAGTTTTATCAGTTAACCAAAGAAGATGAAGAAAAAGTTCAAACAGCGGTCTTAATAACAAATTCCGATGGTTCGAGTATAATTATTTTGCAAGAGCCTGTTTACAAATCTTCGTTTCAAAACGATATAAAAGATACTGTTTGTTGTATTATAAAAGGCAAGGCAATTAAAGGCAGCGGAATTTTTATCGTCCAGTCGATTATTGACAGTGAAGATAATGTGGTGAGCAAAAGGTATTACGAACTTTATAAAAACAGAACTAACTCTTATGTTATTGAACCTTATGAAATTTATTCGCCGTTGGTAATGGTAAACGGAAGGGGCGATAAGTTTTCAACGCTTTCTGCCTCTCAAAAAGCAAACTTTCCAAAACCCTCGTTGCTGGAAGATTTTAATTTGCTTTCGGGAGGATTCAGAGCGTGTTATAAAACCGACGGTGTTTCTTCAAAATATTATTTACCTGTAAAAGAACTTTCAAATAACACTAATGAAAGAATCATAGTAAAATATACCACAGTTGACGGCAGTTCTTACACTTGGCAAGTTAACCACTTAGCAATACAATCTATGGATGTTGATGTAAACGGAACGCAGGTCAGGGTGTTTGCAGACAGAACCAGTGGTTGTATTTATTTTAAAGATGATTCTATGAACGATTTTGCTCCGAATATAGAAGAAGGCCTTTACAACAACCTTGAAATTACTGCTTATAAACCATACGGCGACAATGATATTTTTACAGGAACGGTTTTTGAAAGTTTTAATTCAAGGGCTTTTGTTTCAGGTTGCAGATTCAGCGGAAATTCTGTTTATTATTCAAAAAGAAACAATCCGCTTTATTTTCCTTCTTCAAATGTAGCTTATTTTGGTGATAGATCGTCCACAGTTACTGCACTCGTTGCACAAAACGACCGACTTATTGCTTTTAAGGCACATCAAATAGGCATTTGCTCTTCAATTAATTATTCTGAGTATAATACCGAACTTATTATTCTCGGAAAGGCTAACAAAAGGGGAACAAGTGAAAGAATGGATATTAAAACTGTTAATACGGGTATTGGATGTATTTATCCCGAAACACTGGTAAACTGTGCAAACAGGCTTGTTTTTTTGGGTTCGGATATGAAAGTTTATACGATAACATCTTCGGCTAATTACTTGCAAAGAGTTTATAAAATATCTGAAAGTATTGATAATTTGCTCAGCAGTATAACAATAGATTCTAACGCTTTTGCAGCGAATTATAAAGATCATTATATGCTTTTTCTTGATAATAAATGCTTTTTGTTTAATTACAATACAGGTGCTTTTTTATCGGCATCATCGCCTAACGGAAGTGCAAAATCAAGAAACTCAATAGGCTGGTACTATTTTGATTATAATGTAGGAGACGTTGCGCTGTTGTCGGCAATTGCTGTTGACGATGAAATAATTGTTTTGGGAAGGGCTACCGATCAAGATGCCAACGGAGATGTTTTAAAGTTTACCATTTCGGGCAGCATAGATGATTATGTTATTAATGAGTCACGAAGCGACCCCAGAGTTATTAAGAGTATGTTTTCAACAAAAGCGTATGATATGGATACTTATAAGTATAAAAAAATAACGGGATTGAAAATTGTTTTCGGTAAAGAGGCTTTTACCGGCATTAAAAATATTAAACTGAAATATTACGGACAAAACTGTTATTCGGACGAAAAAATTATTCGTACACATAACGGAGAGGGCGAAGAGTTTACTGTAAAACGAGTGCCTCTGATATTTATGTCGGATTATTTTGGTTTTATGTTGGAATGTGCCGGCAAACTATCAGTAAAAGAAGTATTTATTGAGTATAAAACACAAGGGTAAAACAGAAAAATTTACGCAAAATTTTTAAGGAGGTAAAAATATGAAAAAAACAAATTTAGGTTTGGTAGAGTATGCGAAAGCACAACTCGGAAAGCCGTATTGGTATGGTACATACGGGCAGAAATCCGGCAAAAGTTTATATAATCAAAAGAAAAAACAGTATCCCAAGTTTTATACCGCAAGCGATTTTAAAAATCAATACGGAGTAAAAGTTCACGATTGCATTGGGCTTATAAAAGGTTATATTTGGTCGGATTCGCCCTGCGACGGCAGCCCGAAATATGCTACGGGCGGTTGTCCTGATGTTAATGAAGAAATGTTGTATTCTGCGGCAAAGGTAAAGGGTACTGTCGGTTCAATGCCCGAAATTGCAGGAGTTTGCGTTTTAAAACAGGGACATATAGGCGTATACATTGGTAACGGCGAGGTTATTGAAGCAAGAGGTCACGCTTACGGAGTTGTAAAGACTAAGTTTTCCGAGCGTGGCTGGAAAAAATGGTGCTTATGCCCTTATATTGAATATGAACAAAAAAGTAAAAAAAGCACAAAAATGGTTACCGTAAAAACTAACGGCTCGGTTTTAAATTGCAGAAAAAAACCTAGTATATTCGGCAGAATAATCGGCTCTTTTAAAAACGGTCAAAAACTTACTTTGATTGAAAAAACAAATAAAAATTGGTGGAAAGTAAAAAGCGGCAGCGTTACAGGTTATTGTAATCGCAAGTGGCTGAAAGAGGAATAATTATGAGCGAAATCGTAATAGCGATTTTATCGTTTTCGGGTACTCTTTTAGGTACATTCGGCGGAATTCTAACTTCGGCAAAACTGACAAATTACCGAATTGAACAATTAGAGAAAAAAGTTGAAAAACATAACCATTTCGCTGAGCGAATACCTGTAATCGAGGAACAAATAAAAGTTTCAAATCACAGAATTTCCGACCTTGAAAGCGAGGTGCAAAAATGCAAAACAGACTGAAATCGTGGGCGCTTTGGGTGGCAGTTGCCTCGCTTTTGGCGTTTTGTTTGAAAGAGTTTTCAGGTGCTGATATAGGCGAAACGCTAAACGGATTTTTAAATGTTTTACTACCTGTTCTTGTAGGCCTCGGAATAATAAACAACCCGACCGATAAAAATAACTTTTAGAAAAAAAGGGTGCAGTTTTTAACTGCACCCTTTTAAGTTGTTTTGATTCTAAAAAAGATGGATTGTATCGTTATAAAGAGCGATATATTTATCGGCTGAGTTTGACCAGGAGTTGTCGGTTTTAATTCCTCGCATAACGAGTTTGCGCCATTCTTTTTTGTTTTCATAAAGACCCAGCGCCCTGTCTATTGCACCGCGCATATCGTGAGCGTTGTAACTCTTGAATGTATAGCCTACACCCTCGTCGCCCGCATCGGTAATTGTATCGGCAAGACCTCCTGTTTGACGAACAATAGGTACTGTACCGTAACGCAAAGATACCATTTGTGCAAGACCGCAAGGCTCTTGTTTTGAAGGCATTAAGAACATATCGGCGCCTGCATAAATTTTATGAGCAAGTTCCGGAATGAAACCGCATCTAAAAGCAAATTTATCTTTATACTGCTGTGATTTTTCGTGAAAAAACATTTCATATTCTTCTTCACCCGAGCCAAGCAGAATAAACTGAATTTTACATCTCATTAAATCATCGAAAATGTAGCGAACCAAATCAAGACCTTTGTGACCTGCAAGACGGGTTACCATTGCAATAACGGGAACATCAGGTTCTTCGGGCAAGTATAATTCTTTTTGCAAAGCGGCTTTACATTTTTTCTTACCTGCAAGACTTCTTGTAGTGAAGTTGAAAGGCAGAAATTTATCGGTTTCTGGGTTGTAAACATCGGTATCAATACCGTTTACTATGCCCGAAAGTTTATATGCTTTATTACGCAAAATCCCGTCAAGATTATAAGAAAACCAAGGGTCGAGAATTTCTTTTGCATAAGTAGGGCTTACTGTTGTAACTTTATCGGCACACTCAATACCTGCTTTGAGCATATTTGAATCACCGCCGTTATCAATAATCGGAGCCGCCCATTCAGGTATGCCCAAAACATCTTCCATAATATCCATACCGTATCTGCCCTGATACTGAATATTATGTATTGTAAGAATTGTTTTTATATTGTTAAATCCCATACGGTTATAATACATAAGTTTATAATATACAGGGGTCAAAGCGGTTTGCCAATCGTTACAATGAATTACATCAGGCTTGAAATTAATATGAGGAATACATTCAATCACCGCTCTTGCAAAGAACGAAAATCTTTCGGCGTCATCATAATAACCATACATGCCGTCACGCTTAAAATAATATTCGTTATCAAGGAAAACATAAGTTACGCCTTCGTAATCCAACTCGAAAATTCCGCAATATTGATTACGCCAAGCAACGGGAACAAAAATTGAGGTGATAAACCTCATATTTTTTCTGTGTTCCTGCGAAATTTTGCCGTAAAGAGGCATAACAACTTTTACGCCGATTTTCTTTTTTGACAACGCTTTGGGAAGAGCATAAGCAACATCGCCGAGTCCACCTGAAACGGCAAACGGAAATGCTTCTGAACTTGCAAACAGTATTTTCATAATATTACTCCTATATAAAGCACAAAATGCTTTAATCCCTTCTTTGTAATTTTTGTAGTTTTATTATACTACACATAATACATATTTGCAAATAAATTTTTATAATTATTATCGCTTTTTATGACAAAAAATTACTTATTTGTGTTGTATCATAATTTCAGGGTGAAAAAATTGATTGTTTATGCCGATATTCTGATTTTTCTTAATACGATTGTTACATATTTTTTGTTAATATCTGTTTGTGCGGTTCTCAAAAAAAGAGCAAAAACTTTTCGCCTTATTTTAGGGGCGCTTTTTGGAGGAGTGTCGGCGCTGGTTATTTTTTTACCGTTGCTCGGTTTTTTTGCACAAGCGTTTATTAGGGTTTTGATTTGCTCGGTGACGACTTTAATAACCTTTTCGTTTAAAAACAAAATTTATTTTATAAAGCATTGCGCCGTGCTTTTGGCGGTAACTTATGTTTACGGCGGTGCAATGCTTGCATTTATGAGCATTTTTGACCCTTATCCTTTTGTTTTTGCAAACGGGGTTGCCTATATTGATATTTCGCCAATGATTTTAATTATGTCAACCGCAATTATTTATTTGCTAATTAATTTATTTTACAAATTTAAATCAAAAACTGTTGAAGAAAAGTTGATTTACGAATGTGAAATTATTTATAAAGACGTTAATATTAAGGTAAATACGATAAACGATACGGGAAACCACGTTCAAGACCCATATTTTGGCTCACCTGTTGCAATTGTTGAAAAAACTCGGTTACAAAAAATATTTTTATGCAAACCTAAAACTTATTTGATTCCGATAAAATCTGTCGGTAAAAACGATATGCTTTATGCTTTTCGTCCCGACGGTTTTTATATAGTAAACGGGCAGAAACGGCAAAAAATCGACGGTATTACCGTCGCCGTTGCCGAAAAAACGCTCGGAAAACAATACGGAGGAATTATTTCGCCGAAAATTTTAGAATATGTAAAGGAAGACGAACTATGTTTAATCTCGAAAAAATAAAAATATCTTTTTTAAAGTTGTTTCATTCGCTTTTTGATGTTGAAAGCGTTTATTATATCAACGGCCCTGCTACGCTGCCGCCGCCGCTTGAATCGGAAGATGAGGCGAAATATGTAGCACTCTCGGCAAACGGTGATGATGAGGCAAGAGACATTTTAATAGTACATAATCTGCGTCTTGTGGTCTATATTGCAAGAAAGTTTGATACGGCAAGTGCAAATATTGAAGATTTGATTTCGATTGGCACAATAGGGCTTATGAAAGCGGTTAAAACCTTCAAGGCGGACAAAAAAATAAAACTTGCAACTTACGCTTCAAGATGTATTGAAAACGAGATTTTAATGTATCTTCGCAAAACAAACTCGCTTAAAACAGAACTCTCGTTTGATGAGCCGTTGAATGTTGACTGGGACGGCAACGAATTGTTGCTTTCGGATGTTTTAGGCTCGCAACCCGACGAGGTAAACCACAATGTAGAGGTACAAGACGAGCGAAGGCTGGTTTGCTCTCTTGTAGAAAGTTTACCAAAGCGTGAAAAGGAAATAATGCAGTTGCGGTTCGGGTTTTCGGGGTATAAGGAGCATACGCAAAAGGAAGTTGCCGACCGCTTAGGCATTTCGCAAAGTTACATATCGCGCCTTGAAAAAAAGATAATTGCAAAACTGAAAAAAGAAGTTGAAAAAATAGTGTAAAAATATATCCTCAGGTCAAAAATGATTTGACCTGAGGATATATTTAGTTTATTTTTAATTTGAACCGCATTTATTGTAAAAAATGCTTGTAATTCGTTATAAAAAGCGGTATAATAAAATGTAAATATTTTTATTCTATTGGAGGAAAAACAAATGTCAAAGAATTTTTACATTACCACGCCGATATATTACCCATCGGGCAATCCGCATATCGGCCATTGCTATACTACGGTTGCCTGCGACTCCATTGCGAGATATAAACGAATGCAGGGCTTTGATGTTATGTTTTTGACAGGTACCGACGAGCACGGTCAGAAAATTGAGGAAAAAGCCAAAGAAAAAGGCGTTACGCCAAAAGAATATGTTGACGAAATAGTTGAAAATTTCAAAAATCTTTGGAAATATATGAATATTAGTTATGACAGATATATTCGCACAACCGATGATTATCATATTGAATCTGTTCAGAAAATTTTTAAATATTTATACGATAAAGGCTACATTTACAAGGGTGAATATAAGGGTAAATACTGTACGCCTTGTGAGTCTTTTTGGACTGAAAGCCAGTTAGTTGACGGAAAATGTCCTGAATGCGGAAGAGAAGTTAAAGAGGCAAAAGAGGAGGCTTATTTCTTCAAAATGTCGCCTTTTGCTGACAGAATTGAGAAATTATTAACTGAAACCGATTATTTACAGCCGAAAACCCGTGCGGTAGAACTTGTAAACAACTTTATCAAACCGGGGCTTGAAGATTTGTGCGTTTCCCGTACCTCATTTTCTTGGGGTATTCCTGTAACATTTGATGAAAAACATGTTGTTTATGTTTGGATTGACGCACTTTCAAACTATATTTCCGCACTCGGTTATCAAAACGAAAAATACAGCGATTCTGAAAAGTTTTGGCCTGCAAATGTTCACATGGTTGCAAAAGATATTATGCGTTTTCACGCTATAATTTGGCCTGCTATGCTTATGGCGCTTGAACAGCCTTTGCCGAAACATTTGGCAGTTCACGGTTGGATTACTTTCAACGGTCAGAAAATGTCGAAATCAATCGGCAATGTTGTTGACCCGTTTGTTTTGGGCGAGCGTTACGGTGCTGATGCTATTCGCTATCATATTTTGCGTGAAATGGCGCTGGGTGCTGACAGTTCGTTCTCTAACGAAATTATGATTAACCGCATAAATACCGACCTTGCTAATGGCTTGGGCAACTTAGTTTCGCGTACTGTTGCAATGGTTGAAAAATATTTCGGCGGTACCTTGCCTGATGAAAAGCAATCCGGCGAGTTTGATGATGAGTTGATAAGTGAATGCTTGGCACTCAGAGAAAAATGTGATAAATTTATTGATGAAACTCAAATTAATCAAGTTTTGATTGAGATTTTCAAGGTTATTTCCCGTGCTAATAAATATATTGACGAAACTGCGCCTTGGGTAATAGCCAAAGATGAGAGCAAAAAGCCTCGTCTTGCCTGCGTTCTTTACAATTTGCTTGAAGCAATCAGAATTGCGACTACGCTTTTATCTTGCTTTATGCCTACAACAATGCCGAAAATTTTTGAGCAAATCGGAGTGAGCGAAGATTTGGTAACCTATGAAAATGCGGGTAAATTCGAAGTTTTACCACAAAATGTTACCGTAAAAAAAGGCGAAGTTTTATTCCCGAGAATTGATGCTGATAGAGAAATAGAAGAATTAAACGCTATAATTTCAGCGCAGGTTGAAAAGGCACAAAAAGAGCAAGAAAAGGTAAGCCAAATAGCGTTTTTAGACGAAATTTCGATTGATGATTTTGCAAAAATCGACCTTAGAGTTGCAAAAGTTAAAGATTGTGAACCTGTTAAGCGTGCAAAGAAGTTATTAAAACTTACTCTTGATGACGGCTCGGGCGAGGACAGAATTGTCGCTTCGGGTATAGCACAGTATTACAAACCCGAAGAATTGATAGGTAAAAGTGTAATTGTTGTTGCAAATTTAAAACCTGCAAAACTTTGTGGTGTTGAAAGCAAAGGTATGATTTTAGCAGCAGATACAGATGAGGGAGTTAAGGTAATCTTCCCCGAAGGCTTGCCTGCGGGAGCAAAAATTCGATGATTATTGATACGCACGCTCATTATGATGACAGTCAGTTTGACGGCGAGTTAAACTCGCTTTTTGAAGAGTTAAAGCAAAACGGCGTGGAAAAAATCATTACTTGTGCCACTGATTTTTTGAACGCCGAAAATGTGCTTAACCTTTGTGAGAAATATGATTTTCTTTATGCGGCTGTGGGAATTTATCCGCATCATACAAACAAATGCCTGTTTGATGAGCAAAAACTTGAAAGTCTGGCTAGTCACGAAAAAGCAGTAGCAATCGGCGAGATCGGGCTTGATTATTACTATGATGATTCGCCTAAAAATGTTCAATTAGAGTCGGTTGAAAAACAGTTGCTTTTAGCGAATAAACTAAATCTTCCTGTAACTTTTCACGATAGAGATGCTCACGAAGATACTCTGAAACTGCTTAAAAAATACGAGCCGAAAGGCATTGTTCATTGCTTTTCGGGCTCATTAGAAATGGCAAGAGAAATTGTAAAGATAGGTATGTATTTAGGAATAGGCGGTGCGCTGACATTTAAAAATGCAAAGGTTTTGCCGAAAGTTGTAAAAGAAATACCGCTTGAAAATTTGGCGCTTGAAACCGATGCGCCGTATATGTCGCCTGTGCCTAAAAGGGGCAAGCGCAACCGCTCCGACTATATAAAATACATAGCCGAAAAAATTGCTGAAATAAAAGAAATTTCTACTGATGAAGTGTATAAAGTAACAACTGAAAACGCAGAAAAAATATTTAATTTTTAGGAGTAAATATGAGTAAATTTTTTGCATTTATTTCAAGAATGAAATTTATTAACCGCTGGGCGCTTATGCGAAATACCTCTTATGAATCGCTTGTTTGCCATTCTCACGAGGTTGCTGTTATTGCTCATGCGCTTTGCATTATAGGCAACCGCCGTTTTGGCAAAAATTACGATGCTGATAAGGCGGCGGTGATTGCACTTTATCACGATGCTAGCGAAATTATCACGGGTGATATGCCTACGCCGATTAAGTATTTTAATAAAGAATTAAAAATTGCTTATAAAGATGTTGAAAATAAAGCAAATCAAAAACTCATAAATATGCTTCCCGATGATTTGAAAGGCGATTATATAGACATACTTTTTTATGACGAAAACTATATAAAGATAATAAAATCCGCCGATAAACTTTCGGCACTTATAAAATGTGAAGAAGAACTTAAAATGGGCAATTCTGAATTTAAAAAAGCAAAAGAAACTACTGAAAAAGCGATAAAAAAACTTAATTGCGAAGAGGCAAATGTTTTTATTGAAGAGTTTTTCCCCTATTATTCGCTTACTTTGGACGAATTAAATTAAGGAGCAAAAGAATGGTTGAAAAAGAAAATAAATACGAAAACAAAAGCAGACAAAAAAAGAAAAAGACATCAAAATTAATGCCTATCTTATTTATTACTCCGCTTGCGCTTACGATAATAATTGCATCTGTGTTTTTTGTTTATTACGAGCAAAGCAAAAATGTTGACGATAATGAAATAGTTGCAAAAGTAAACGGTCTTGAAATCACCGCCGCCGAACTGTCATCAAAAATGGCGATTGATGAAGAATATGTTGTTAATAAATTCGGTAAAGATTATGAAGAAGAACTTAATGAAGATTTTTGGGATTTGGAAGTAAAAGATGATGACGGAAACAGCACAAACCCCAGAGAATACTTGCAAAATATGGCTCTAAAAAAACTTACCGCTTATAAAGTTGAGCAACAAATTGCGATTGAAAACGGTATTATCAGTGAAAGTGATGCAGCTTACGATGCCTTTTTAAAGAATTTAAAAAAGGCTAACGAGGGTAAATCAAAAAAAGAAAAATACAGCAAGAAAACTTATTATGAATATGTTTACAAACAGTTGCAGAAAAAAAACAGGGTTGCTTTAAGTAAAAAAGGCAAGCCTTTGTATGCATCCGGTAGCGTTTTAAAAGAATGGTTCGAAAAATCAAACGACGAAAAATACAAAAAGATCGACAATTTCCATTTTGATATTTATTATGTTTATTACGATGATAAATCAAACAACTATAACAAAGATGCGGCGGTTTCCGTTATGAAAAATGCAGAAAGTGCAATTAAAGACGGAAAAAGCTTGAGTTTTGTTAAAAGCAATATAAGCAGTTCGGTTTTTATCCAGACTATGGATATTAATGATTCAAATTCTAATGAAAAGCAAAAAGATTATCCGAAGTTTTATAAAGAAGCCGTTACAATGAAAGTAGGCGAATTTTCTAATGTTTATACTGTAATTAGACCGAGAATAAACAAAAAAGTTGCGTTTTTCAGCATTTGTAGAAACAGAACTGACGGCGGTTATAAAGATTTTAGAAAAGCAAAAAACGAAATTTTTGAGAATTATACTGCTGAAAAATATAAAGAATATATAGAAAATGCGGTAAAAAAAGCCAAAGTTGAGAAGTTTGAAAAATTCAGTAAGGTTACAGGGCTTGATTAATTTTTAATTTCATCATATTTGCAACACATTTTTATAATAAAATATGTTTGAAAGGTATGATTGTTATGAAAAAAATTTTATCAAAGTTAGTATGTTTTGCCGTGCTTTTGTCAGTTTTTGCATCTTCTTTTGCATTTATCGGTGCGGCCGCTTTGGATTATCCTGAATTAAAAATTGATAAAACTGCAAAAGGAAATTTGAA
Source organism: Oscillospiraceae bacterium (assembly GCA_902773485.1). Taxonomy (GTDB): domain Bacteria; phylum Bacillota; class Clostridia; order Oscillospirales; family Acutalibacteraceae; genus RUG11462. Next base: position 958 of record CACYEQ010000009.1, on the reverse strand, counting down.
AGATTATTGGGGCTCTGTAAATTACAGTTTGGCATTAAACAGAGATTATAAAATAAAAATCAACTATACAAGTTCGGTGAATTCCGAAATTGCGGTGAGAGACAGTAGATTTAATAAAATTGTTCATGCTAATGATACAAAAAAATACAGCAAAACAATTTTTATGAAAAAAGGCAGTTATACAGTTTCTATTTATAATTGTACATTTAAAGAGGGAAGATATTCTTTAAAAGCGTCTGATATTACTGATTACGCCGAAAAAATATCATTTTATAATTTAAAATATTATCTCGGTGTAGGAAAAAGCGTTGTTCTTCCGATAAAATGTGTTCCTGAGGGTACACAAACGGGAGATATTAAGTGGACGAGTTCAAACAGCAGAATTGCAACTGTTGATTCACAAGGTATTGTAAAAGGAAAGGCTCTTGGAGCGGTAACTGTTACCGCAAAATTAAATAACGGTGCGAAAGCAACCGCAACGGTTTGCGTAAACTCAAAATCTTATACAATAAAAAAAGGCCGTTCAAGAACTTTGTCGAGAATTAATTTGAAAAGTGTTTCTTGGAAAAATAATAAGCCCAAAATTGTATCAATAAAAAACGGTAAGTTCAAGGGCAAAGCGGTCGGTAGTGCGACTTTAACCAAAACAGTAAATGAGAATAAATATACTGTTTACATTAAAGTAAAATAGATTGAATGAAAATGAGTTTGGTATTGTCGGGCTCATTTTTGTTTTACATTTTTATTTGCAAATATTTTGTATTAATACAAACAAAAAGACGATTGGTAAAAACCAACCGTCTTTTTTAACTAATAATCATTAATTGACAAGGGTATTAATTAAATCGCTCTGTCAACTTTGCCCGAACGCAAACATCTGGTGCAGGCATATACTCTTTTAGGAGTACCGTTTACAACAGCCTTTACTCTTTTTACATTCGGTTTCCATGTTCTGTTT
>CACYEQ010000008.1 GCA_902773485.1 Oscillospiraceae bacterium | reverse complement strand
TTAAGTAACAACGAAATTTATCAGAAAATAACAGTAAAAATATTATTGACAAAACTATTAATTTGTGATAGAATTAGTTATATTTGTAAAATACATTGATGAAGACAGGCAGATTATACAACAAGAGTTTTCAGCGAGTCGGCGACGGTGCAAGGTCGATAAATTCAAATTTTCTGCAAATCACTTCGGAGTAGCGTTGTTGAAATCAACAGTAAATAACGACGGTTTTTTCCCGTTACAGGAAGCTTTTATCAAATGCTTTTTAGCATTTCGTAATAGGTGGTTTATAAACAAAGTAATTTTTCCTTTGTCCTATTAGGGCAAAGGTTTTTTATTCTTTTCAGAAGGAGAAACAGGTTATGTACGAAAAAGTATCGCCAAACTTAAACTTTACCGAACGAGAGAAGAAAGTAGGTCAATTTTGGAGAAACGAACACATTTTTGAAAAATCTATTGAAGAAAGAAAAGGCGCAAAGCCTTATGTTTTCTATGACGGTCCTCCGACTGCAAACGGCAAACCGCATATAGGTCATGTGCTGACAAGAGTTATTAAAGACATGATTCCTAGATACCGCACTATGAAAGGCTATATGGTGCCTAGAAAAGCAGGCTGGGATACTCACGGTCTTCCTGTTGAGTTGGAAGTTGAAAAACTTTTAGGACTTGACGGTAAAGAACAGATTGAAGAATACGGCCTTGACCCGTTTATAACTAAATGTAAAGAATCAGTTTGGAAATATAAAGGTATGTGGGAAGATTTTTCGAATACTGTTGGTTTTTGGGCTGATATGAATGACCCGTATGTTACTTATCACAACGATTTTATAGAATCAGAGTGGTGGGCGCTTAAAAAGATTTTTGAAAAAGGTCTTTTATATAAAGGTTTTAAAATCGTGCCTTACTGCCCTCGTTGCGGTACTCCCCTTTCTTCTCACGAAGTAGCACAAGGTTATAAAGCAGTTAAAGAGCGTTCCGCAATCGTAAGATTTAAAGTTAAAGGTGAAGATTCATATTTTCTTGCTTGGACTACTACACCTTGGACTTTGCCTTCAAATACCGCTCTTTGTGTTAATCCCGACGAAATATACTGTAAAGTAACTGCTAATGACGGTTACACTTATTATATGGCAGAAGCATTGCTTGACAAAGTACTTGGAAGACTAGCGAACGATGATAAGCCTGCTTATGAGATTTTAGAAAAATATAAAGGTGCCGACCTTGAAAACAAAGAATATGAACCTTTGTTTAAATGTGCAGGCGAAGTTGCCGAAAAGCAACATAAAAAAGCACATTTTGTAACGGTTGACAATTATGTAACAATGACCGACGGTACAGGAATTGTTCATATTGCGCCTGCTTTTGGTGAAGATGATGCCAGAATCGGAAGAAACTATGATTTACCTTTTATTCAGTTTGTTGACGGAAAAGGTAATATGACCGAAGAAACCGACTATGCAGGTCTTTTTGTAAAAGACGCCGACAAACCGATTTTATTAGATCTTGATAAAAGCGGCTTACTTTACGACGCTCCGAAATTCGAACACGATTATCCTTTCTGCTGGCGTTGCGATACTCCGCTTATCTATTACGCAAGAGAATCTTGGTTTATTAAAATGACCGCTGTTAAAGATAATCTTATTAAAAACAATAACACTATTAATTGGATACCTGAATCAATCGGAAAAGGTAGATTCGGTGATTGGCTTGAAAACGTGCAAGATTGGGGCGTTTCGCGTAACAGATATTGGGGTACTCCTCTAAATATTTGGCAATGCGAATGCGGTCATTTACATTCTATCGGCTCTATTGCAGAGTTAAAAGAAATGTCTAATAACTGCCCTGATGACATTGAACTTCATCGTCCTTATATCGATAATGTTACAATAAAATGTCCTGAATGCGGTAAACAAATGAAGCGTGTTCCCGAAGTTATTGACTGTTGGTTCGATAGCGGTTCAATGCCGTTTGCACAACATCATTATCCGTTCGAGAATAAAGAATTGTTTGAAGAGCAGTTCCCTGCTGACTTTATTTCAGAAGCAGTTGACCAAACTCGCGGTTGGTTCTATTCTCTGCTTGCAATTTCAACGCTTATTTTCGACAAAGCGCCTTATAAAAATGTAATTGTTTTAGGCCATGTTCAAGATGAAAACGGTCAGAAAATGTCTAAATCAAAAGGCAATGCCGTTGACCCGTTTGATGCGCTCGAAAATTATGGTGCCGATGCTATTCGTTGGTATTTCTATGTTAACTCTGCTCCTTGGCTTCCTAACAGATTCCACGGAAAAGCAGTTGTAGAAGGCCAAAGAAAATTCCTCGGTACACTTTGGAACACATACGCATTCTTTGTACTTTATGCAAATATTGATAGTTTCGACGCAACAAAATACACACTTGATTACAACTCACTTTCCGTTATGGACAAATGGTTGTTATCACGATTAAATACTGTTGTAAAGCAAGTTGACGAGAATTTAGATAATTACAGAATTCCCGAATCAGCCCGTGCTTTACAAGATTTTGTTGATGAAATGTCAAACTGGTATGTTCGTCGTTGCAGAGAACGATTCTGGCAGCAAGGTATGTCGAAGGATAAGATTAACGCATATATGACTCTTTATACTGCGCTAGTTACAATTGCTAAAACTTCCGCACCGCTTATTCCGTTTATGTCTGAGGATATTTACAGAAACCTCGTATGTTCTGTTGATAAAAATGCTCCTGTTTCTGTTCATCTTTGCTCATTCCCTGCTGCTGATGAAAAACTGATAGATAAGCAGTTGGAAGAAGATATGAACGAAGCGTTAAACATTGTAGTTCTTGGTCGTGCCGCAAGAAACGGTTCAAATATTAAAAACCGTCAACCTCTTTCAAAAATGTTTGTCAAAGCCGATAGTGAGTTATCAGAGTATTTTGTTGAAATTATCGAAGATGAACTTAATGTAAAAGAAGTTGATTTTTCAGATGATGTTTCATCATTTATGTCATATTCCTTTAAACCGCAACTTAAAACATTAGGTCCAAAATACGGCAAGCAGTTAGGCGAAATCAGAAATTATCTTGCTGAAATCGACGGTTCTGCTGCAAAAGCGGAACTTGATAATACAGGAAAGCTTGTATTAAAACTTTCAGGCACAGATATTGAAGTAACAGAAGAAGATTTGCTTATAGATATTAAGCAAAAAGAAGGTTATTTCACATTGAGCGATAGCGATGTAACAGTTGCGCTTGATATTAATTTAACTGATGAACTTATTGAAGAAGGCTTTGTTAGAGAGATAATTTCAAAAATCCAGACAATGCGTAAAGACGCAGGTTTTGAAGTTATGGACCATATCAACATCGGTGTTACTGATAACCAAAAAATTGGCGATTTGATGAACAAAAACGCAGATGAAATCAAAAAAGATGTATTGGCTGAAAATATTTCAGATACAATCAGCGGATTTGATAAAGAATGGAATATTAACGGCGAAAAAGTTAAATTATCTGTTGAAAAAGTTTAATTTATGCAAAAAATAAGGATGCAAAATTATGCATCCTTATTTTTATTACATTTTTTACTCATTGCACACCTCTCGCAGTTACAGTCGCAAGATGATTTGCCGTTTTTGCAATCTTTAACAATTTTAATTAAAACCCAAAAAAACAAAACAATTAAAATTATTGCAACAACAATTGTTCCTATATTTATTTGTAACCATTCAAACATAGTATCTCACCTATAAAATAATAGAAAACGCCTTTTCAATTATATTAACTACTGCTTTATTTACATTTCCGCCAAATTCGCCGTCCAATGTCCAAGAAATCATTTCATCACTTTCAAAAGTTACTTTTGAAGTCTTAAAAGTAATAAAATACTCTGATATATAGTTTTGAGTAATAAGGTCTGAAAGAACAATCTGATAACCAAGCGCATTTTTTGGATTTCTAATCAAAACAACCTCAAACTCGCCGTCATTAATAGAAAATTCAGGGTTTTTAGAAGTTTTAAAACCGCCAATTTGATTTGAATTACTAACCATACCGTAAATAAAATCATCTTCAATGGTTTTATCTTCATACTTTACCCGAACTCTGTAAGATTTTATTGAAGCAAGTTCTTTTATGCCTGAAACAACATAAGCCAAATGACCGAATTTGTTTTTCATATCCTGGGGTGTATCGTAAGAAACAGAAGTTAAAGCACCAAAAGCCGCCACATATACAAAGTTTTGATTATTAAATCTTCCTAAATCACACAAAAAAGGTTTGCCATCAGTGATTTTTTCACTCGCTCTTTTTATATTTATAGGAATTTTAAGCGTGCTCGCAAAATCATTTGTACTGCCACCCGGCAAGAACAACATAGAAGGTCTTTTCTCTTTTTTTACAGTCATTAATGCATTTACGCTTTCGTTTAACATACCGTCTCCGCCACAAACCGAGATTAAATCATATTCTTTTATATGATTTTTAATATACTCAAATCCATCAAGTTTATGCTGAGTCGGATGAACAGTAACAACATATCCTGCTTTTGTAAAATTATTTATGATTTCATTAAGAGAATTCTTAACTTGCGATTTTCCGCTTATAGGGTTATATACAAAAAGCAACTTTTTCTCCATTACTCTACCTCAAAGATATATTTTTGTTTATTTTAATTCAAAAAACAAATTTAGTCAATAGTTTTAGTTATAATATTTATATTTTTTACAAAAAATACTTGACTTAAAGATTAATTTATGATAAAATATATTTTGTTAATAATATTTGCAGGTGTAGTTCAATGGTAGAATGTCAGCCTTCCAAGCTGAACACGTGGGTTCGATTCCCATCACCTGCTCCAAAAATCCCCTTGAAATCAAAAATGGTTTTAAGGGAATTATTATAATATATATTATCTGGGTGTGGCTCAGTTTGGTAGAGCGCTTGACTGGGGGTCAAGAGGTCGTGGGTTCAAGTCCCGTCACTCAGACCAAAAGGACGGTTTTTTAGCCGTCTTTTTTATTGCTTTAAAGTCATAAATTAATTATAAAACATGACAATAGATACTAAAACGGCTTGTAAAACAAGCCGTTTTGCGTTTATTTTTTTGCCCAAGTTGATGGGTTTAATGTAATCAAAATAGGATAAAGTTCTAATCTTCCGAGCAACATTGCAAGCGATAATATTATTTTTGAAATGAATGAATACTCAGAAAAATTTGACATCGGACCTACTCCGCCGAGTCCGGGTCCAATATTATTCAAACACGCCGCTGTTGCCGAAAGGTTTGTTTCAATAGAAAAGTCTTCAAAAGAAAGCGCAAAAAATATTAACACAAAGCAAGCAACATAAAGTGCAAAATAAGTAGTAACACCGCTTATAGTTAAGTTGTCAATCTTTTTACCTTCAAGACGAATATTACCAACACTTCGAGGGTGCAACATTCTTTTCAATTCCCTCTTAATAATTTTAATAATTAAAACTATTCTTGATACTTTCAATCCGCCTGCGGTTGAACCGGCACATCCGCCGATAAACATTAACAACAACAAAATTGCTTTTGAAAGTCCAGGCCACAAATTAAAATCAGCAGTTGAAAATCCTGTAGTAGATACTATTGATGCTGACTGAAATGCCGCTTGCCTGATAGCAGTTGTAGCATTTTCATAAAGAGGATATATATTTATCGTGACCAAAGTTACTGCAACAGCATATACAGCAAAGAAAAACCACATTTCGCCACTTTTCAAGACTGAACGAAATTTTCTTAAAATTGCAAGATAATAAAGGTTAAAATTTAGCGAAAACAGTAACATAAATATTGTTATTACCCATTGTAAATACGAGTTGTAACTTGCAAGACTATCACCTTTTACCCCAAATCCACCGGTTCCGGCAGTACCAAAAGAATGAATAGCACTTTCAAACCAAGTCATACCACCAAAAAGCAAAAGTAAAAATTCTAATGCTGTCATAGCAATATAAATTAAATACAAAATTTTTGCAGTATCCTTTAATCTTGGAACAAGTTTGCCTACAATCGGTCCCGGTACTTCCGCTTTCATAATATGAATAGAACGGTCTGTTGTGCTGGGTATTATTGCCATAATGAACACCAATACGCCCATTCCGCCTACCCAATGGGTAAAACTACGCCAAAACAACATACCTTCGCTTAACTTCTCAACATTTCCGATAATTGATGCCCCTGTTGTGGTAAATCCGCTCACTGTTTCAAAAAAGGAATCTATATAATTCGGAATTTCACCGCTAATAGTAAAAGGCAATGCACCAATCAATGAAAGAGTTAACCAAGAAAGTGCAACAATTACAAATCCTTCTTTTGCATATATTATATGATTACTCGGCTTAAACACAATTGTCAAAAAGAATCCCAAAACCAGTGCAACTGCTATTGCAATTAATAACGAAAAAACACATTTGTTTTGATAAACTATTGAAACAATCAACGGTAACACCATTAAGGCCGACTCAAGTTTTACCATTTGACCGACCATATATAAAACCATTCTTCGATTCATTGCAAAACTCCTGTTATTTTATAATATCCGATAAATCACCGAGTCTGTGGTCGGTAGCGCAAACTATTACTTTATCACCGTCCATAATCACATCATCACCGTTTGGGATAATTGTTTTTCTTCCTCTTATAATACCTGCAACAATAATACTAGATTTAAAAGACAGGTGTTTCAGAGGAATATTAACCTGTTTAAAATCCTCAGATACATTAAACTCAAGCACTTCGGCACTATCATTCATAATTTTATAAAGTGTTTCAACCTTACTGCCAAGTGAATTTTCAACCGCTCTTGCATATCTAACAAAAACATTAGAAGTAATGTTTTGCGGTGATATAATACTATCAAGTCCCAAATTGCCTGCAATTTTTGCAAGTTCCGAACTATTAACTTTCGAAATAACTTTCGGCACTCCGATTGATGAAGCAAAAAGTGACATTAATACATTTGTTTCATCAATTCCTGTAAGTGAAACAAATGCATCAATAGTACTAATACCTTCCTCATAAAGCAATTCGCTTGCGGTACCGTCTCCGTTAATAATATCGGCTTTCGGCAAAACATCGCAAAGTTGATGACATACATCTCTGTCTTTTTCAATAATTTTTACAGAGCAACCGTCATTAATAAGAAGTTTTGCTAAATAATAAGCAATTCTGCTTCCGCCTAAAATCATAATATTTTTAGCCTGTTTTTTTAAAATCCCAAGCGGTTTAAAAAACTTTTGCGTTTCTTCTGGTTTTGCAACAATTCCAAGTCTGTCACCACTTTGTAAAACAAAATTACCGTCTGGAATATATGCTTGTCCGCCTCTTTCAACAGAGCAAACCAAAACTTTTGAGTTATATTTACTGTTAAGTTCACTTAACCTGACATTATTCAAAGATGAATTAGATTTTAAAAGAATTTCAACCATTTCAAAACTTCTTCTGCCAAAATTTTCGACTTTTATAGCAGTAGGAAACTTCAAAACATTAAACAGTTCTCTCGCTGTCAGTGCCTCCGGATTTATAGAAAGAGATAAGTTTAACTGAGTTTTTATAAATCCAAGGCTCTGGTCATTATATTCAGGGTTTCTTATTCTTGCAATGGTATGCCTGGCACCTAGTTTTCGTGCAATGTAACAAGCAAGCATATTTAGTTCATCAGAGCCTGTTACAGCAACAAAAAGCCTCGACTTATCAACCCCCGCTTCTTTTAATATTGCAAGATCAGCGCCGTTACCGCAAATGCCCATAATATCGTAAATATTTGTTACAACAGAAAGTTGGTCAGGATTATTATCAATAGCAGTAATATTATGCCCTTCTAAAATCAAATTTGAAATTATTGAATTACCTATTTTTCCACAACCTGCAACAATTATATCCATAATACACCCTCTATATTTTATATCAAATAAAATTATAACACAATAAAATAATTTTTCAATAGAGAATACAATTATTTTTAGAAAAAATAAAATAAATTTACTAAAATATATTGACAAATAGCAATTTTATGTTATAATTAATCTTGCGGTTTCAAGGAGCATTAGCTCAGTTGGTTAGAGCTCCCGGCTCATAACCGGACGGTCCGGGGTTCGAGTCCCTGATGCTCCACCAACCGCTTTTTATAATTAATATATATATTAAAATTCAAGAAACATAGGGGTATAGCTCAGTTGGTAGAGCAGTGGTCTCCAAAACCACGTGCCGAGGGTTCAAGTCCTTCTGCCCCTGCCAAGATAATAACAGTTCCAATTTTTTTGGAACTGTTATTTTTGATTTTTAGGACTTGAACCCGAGAGGGTCTGAGAGTTAAGAAAACATTATTGCGGAATGTTTTCAGCAAATAGCAATGAAACGTATACTGATATGTAGCAACGGTCGTGTACAATTAGTATGCAATGCAAGGCGTACCATGCGGCAAATCCTTCTGCTTCTGTAATATTAAAACCCGCTGAAAAACTTTTTCAGCGGGTTTTGTTACTTAGATTTGTTGAATTTCTTATTTTTTATAATATTCCTAATAATTCCCGTAAATCCTTATTTAAAGCTTTTATTATCCTATGAACATCTGTGACCAGAGATTACCGTTTTTTGTGTATCCTACACCGATTTCGGTATAATTTTTATTAAGTATGTTAGCACGGTGTCCTTCAGAATTCATCCAACCGTCTACAACTGCCTTTGCAGTAGTATAGCCTTTTGCAATATTCTCGCCTGCTGTTTTATAACTTACGCCGAATTTTTTCATCATATCAAAAGGAGATCCGTAAGTAGGGCTTGTATGCGAGAAGTATCCGTTTGTTGCCATATCTTCTGATTTTACTCTCGCTACCGAACAAAGTTTTTCATTTAATTTAAGTTCTGACAAACCGTTTTCTTTTCTTATTTGATTTACAAGAGTTACAACTTCTTTTTCCACAGCACTTACGCTTGATGAATTTTGCGAAGTGGATTTGGTTGCTGTTGTTTTAGCCACAGTTGTAGATTTTTGAGTTGCTTTTGCTGTATTTTTAATTGTTTTTTTAGTAGTTTTTACAGTTGTTTTCTTAGCTTTCGCTTTTTTGGTTGTAGGTTTGCAAGACGATTTTTTGCATTTTGTTGTAGTTGCTTTACTGCATTTTACTGTTATCCTGCAAGATTTAACTGAATTATTGCATTTTTTAGCAGTTGTTCCGCAAACTTTGCTGTTATTAGCGCCGCAAGCCTCTTTTATAGCGTCGCAAACTGCCGAGTTATTGCAGTTGTTGCCGCAATTTGAATTTGATACAACAATTGTTTTACAATTTCCGCTTGAACAATCATTTGTTTTGCAGTTACTGCCGACACAAACAGCATTTTTGCAACTGTTTGCGTTACATCCCGGCTGCACAGTTGTTGAGCAAGCCGCCGAAGCGCCGAAAACACAGGCAGAAAATAAAAAAACTGCAGTTGCTGTAAAAACAATTACTTTTTGAATAAATTTTTTCATAACATTATCCTTTCTTGACCGTAATATTGTTATTTTTTATTTGCAAATAAATGTTATTTACGGTACAACTAAATTATACAATAATACTTTTTTAGTTTCAATGCAAAAAGATTTCCAAAAAATTGGATATTTTTTCAAAATAAAAGCCACCCGTAAAGGGTGGTTTTGGCTTATGAATACATTGAATTTGTACTCATATAATCATAAATTAATTTACCGTGCTCCTGCTCTTGTTTTTGAATATTATTAAGAATACTTCTTAAATTATCTTCCTTAAACTCAAAAACGCAGGTATCATATAAATGAGAAGCGTGTTTTTCTGCCGCTAACGCGTCGGAGCATAAATAACTGTCATTCTTTTTTTGCTCGGTTTCCTCCATATTATAAGTTGCGGAAAATGTTTGATTTACAGGAACCGGAATACTTGCAGGCGGTGTACTGTTATTCATAATAGCACAAACCGCATCATAATGCTGTTGTTCGATTTTTTCAATAGTTGAAAAAAGTTCTTTTAACTGACTGTCATTTGCTGTTTGAGCACCTTTCGCATATTTTTCAATGCAAAGTTTTTCCTGATCTTTTAAATCTTTTAATAAATCTGTTTCTTTTTGTGTTAATTGCATGAATATCACCTCAATTAAAGTGTTTCCACTAACGACAGTTTTATACAAATTTTAAAAAAGCACTCTGTTGCTGTTGCAACAAAGCGCTTTTTTGTAGGAGTTATGAAAAAATTTTATCTTTATCTAAAACTAATAATTTAGAATGGATCGCTGTAATAAGGATCATTAGTACCCTCATTTGAATAAGGAGATCTTGTTG
>CACYEQ010000007.1 GCA_902773485.1 Oscillospiraceae bacterium | reverse complement strand
TATCGATTTAGTTTTCACGGGTGCGTGTATCTTATTTACAATTGCAGGAATAATTGAAAAAACGCTCGAAATTAAAGAGCGTAAAGAGTTAAAGCGAGCATACAGGCAAAAATTAAACAAAGAGTTTAAGCAAGTAATGAACGAAATCGGCGAGAATGCCGACGAGTGCTACGAGGTGTTAGAAAATGATAAAAATTAATATTAACGACCTTGATAAAACGTATCTTCGTCAAGACGAGTTTAACGAGAAAAAAGCACAAATGCAAAACATTTTTGATGAACTTGTAAAAAAATACGGCGTATCAAAATGCAAGCAGTGTGATAGTTTTATTTGCGATTGTGACAGAATGAGAAAAAGACCGCCGTACATTGATATAGGAATTGAAAGAGTGCATTATACTCCGATTTGTCCGCATTGCAAGACGGCAATGTATCAACCTGAAACTTTATTAAATCGTTATGGAAACGAATTAATAAAGGAAATACTTAAAACTTGCAACGATGTTGATGAGTTAAGAGCGTTAGCAGTGGCGATACTTATGGGGTTCGAAACAACTTTAAAATCCTATCTGAACAAATACCCTGCGCGAGCATTGAAAGCGAAAGATATTTATAACATTAAAGCAAGAGAAAAATTTTACGAAAGCGAGTAAAAAATTATGGAATTTAGAAATTTAAAAGCAGATGAAATTGAAATAAGAGTTGCAAAGGCAAATGAAAAAGGCGTTACATTTTTGTTATATAAAAATGCTCGATGCGATATGAATATACTTGATGAAACTGTCGGTGGAGAACGCTGGCAAAGAAAGCACTATGAATGTAAAGGAAATTTATTTTGTAGTGTCGGAATTAAATTTGACGAGTGGATTTGGAAAGATGATTGTGGAACAGAAAGTTATTCTGAAAAAGAAAAAGGCGAGGCAAGTGACAGTTTCAAAAGAGCCTGTTTTAATTGGGGTATTGGTCGAGAACTTTACTCAGCACCATTCATTTTTGTTAAGTGGGGCGATGTAACGAAAACAGCCGATAAAAAAGGTAACAATACAACTTTTGATAAATTGATAGTTTCGCAAATTGTTATTAAAGACAAAAAAATCATTAAACTTGAAATTTATAATTTAACGCTTAACGAAGTAGTTTTTAAATGGGCGTTGAAAAATCAAGCGACAGACAAAAAGGAGACAACTAACAAGTTTATGACAACCGCACATATTAATACTGTTAAAAAGTATTGTGCAGAATTTAACACAAATACCGAGAAAATTTGCGAAAAATACGGATTAAAAGATTTATCGGAAATGACATACGAGCAGTTTAAAGAATGTACCGAAAACTTTGAAAAGGCGAAAAAATGAGAATACAAATACAAAAAAATGCTGATGCTTACGAAGTAATGGCGAAAGTATCAAATTTGTTAAAATCGCTTGATGCCGAAAAAGAATATACAATCGAAATTAAAGAGGACAAGCAAAAGCGGTCGTTGAACGCAAATAATTATTTTTGGGCACTTTGCGATAAACTTGCCGAAAAACTGAATATTGCATCGACTGATATTTACAGGGATTTAATAAAAAATATTGGCGGAAACAACGTCATATTATGTTTAAAAAAAGAGGCGGTAGATAAATTCTGTAAGTCATGGCGGTCAAGAGGAAAAGGCTGGGTTACAGAAGTAAGCGATAGCAAATTAGACGGCTGTAAAATTGTAACTGCATATTACGGGTCATCAACATATGACACAGCACAAATGAGCAGATTAATTGAATTAGTCATACAAGAATGTAAGCAACAAGATATTGAAACTTGGACACCAGAACAGTTAGCGAGGTTATGTGAAGAATGGAAATCAAATCAATAATGCCCGACAATCCGCCGATATGGAGAAACTTCCGCTTTCCTAATTCTCACAGGCACGAGATATTTTTCGGAACATCTAACAGAAAATTATCAATAAAAGATGGTTTAATAATCTACTTAACGCCAGAAATGCACAACGGAAGCAAAGAGGGAATACATCAAAATCACGACTTTGATATGTACGCAAAAAGATTTGCCGAGCGTGTATGGCTGGACTATTACGGCAAAACAATTGATGATTTTATAGAAAGGTATGGTATCAATGTATTATGACTTGTAAAAATTGCAAAAAAGGCTTTAATCAGCCGATAGCACACGAAACAATATGTATGTGTAGAAACAACAAAAAACGATATTTAACGGCGGTAACAAAGCCTTGTAAAGCGTTTAAAGAAAGGGAGAAAAAATAAATGAATAAAAAAATAATTAAAATTATTCTTGATAAAAATAATATAAAAATAGAGACTTCAAAAATGTCTGTAACTGATTGTTTATACGCACTTTCTCAATTTGTTGACAGTTTAAAATCATACGGTGTTGATGAACACCAAATAAATTTAGCTGTGGAATTTGGATTACACAAAGATGAAATAAAGGAGAATATTAAAGATGTTTAATGTAGTAGTTATAATGGGTAGACTTACAAGTCAACCCGAATTAAAAACATCGCAAAGTGGCGTTAGTGTTACTTCGTTTACCGTTGCGATAAACAGACAATATTCAAAAGGTGAACAACAAACAGATTTTATTCCTTGCGTAGCGTGGCGTAACAACGCTGATTTTATCACAAAATACTTTGGTAAAGGTCAGATGATTGCAATAAAGGGAAGTCTGCAACAAAGAAGTTATCAAGATAAAAACGGTAATAATAGAACTACCTATGAAGTTGTTGTTGAGAGTGCGGATTTCTGCGGTAAAAAAGAAAATGCTGATGAACAGGCACAAAAACTTGATAATGAAGTAGAACAGCCCGAATTTGAGGAAATCTCAATGGGAAATTTAGACCTTCCGTTCTAAATGGTGATATTTATGGAAATTTGGAAAGATATACCTAATTATCAAGGTTATCAAGTTAGCAATTATGGCAGAGTAAGAACATATAAAAAAACAACTCATAATAAACTCTATAAAAACAGAATTTGGAAAGATAGAATATTAAAGCCTAAAATTTCAAAAAAAGATAATTGTTCAAGAGTTGAGTTATGGAATGATGGAAAACATAAATCTTGGCTCGTGCATAGACTTGTAGCGATAACCTTTTTAGGATTACCTAATGATAACAATATGACCGTAAATCACAAAGATGGAAATAGGTTAAACAATAATTTAGACAATCTCGAATGGTTAACAAGAGGCGATAATATACGACACGGATTTGAAAACGAATTATATCATTCTCAAAAAGAATGTACTTTAATTAGTGATTATGAAACTTATAGTTTTAAATCAATGTCAAAAGCAAGTGCTTTTTTAAACCATTCACACGGCTATATAAGCAAAATTATAAAGAAAAACAAAGATATAGCAACTGACAAAAACGGTAACAAATATCGCATAGTAATTAATTAAAGGCGGTTTGTTAAATGAAATGTGAAGTTTGCGAAAAAATCGGTACTGATATAAAAGAAAATCATTTTATAAGATGTAACTTCTATCAGAAACCGATACATATTGCTCATTGCACCGAGTGTAAGTATCACAGTTACAAATATAGCGGTGATTGGTGCAGGGCGAGAATTAACAAGGTTTAAACAGGCAACAGCCTGTTTAAGATAGGGCAGGAAAAAATTTTTAAAAGAAAGAAAAATAAATAAAAAACTGAATAGCGAAGAAGCTGACGCGTAAAAAGTAAAAACACATTTTGCAAAAACGCCAATTTTGCAAAAAACTGCTTGTTAAGGCTTGACCTGCTCCGAGCCTTAATAGGCTAAACAAAGACTTAAACGGTCAACAAAACTTATAACTTTTTTGTAATCAAAACTATTTTTGCACTTTTTGACCGTTTAAGAAACCTGCAAGGGCGGTGCAGGCAGATACAATTTAATATTAGCATAGGAATTTATAAGGCTGACCGCCCCAGCCTTGAATTTAAAAGGAGTAAAAGTATGGCAAGACCTATTAAACAAGGTTTAGATTACTTTCCACTCGACACAAAGTTTGACGATAAGGTTGAAATTTGTATTGCTACTTTTAATTCAACTCACCCTAACGCAAGCAGAGCGATTGTAATAGGTGTATTAATAGAACTTTATCAAGCAATTTATTTTGATAGTTTCTACACGCTGTGGAATGACGATAGAAGTCTCTTATACGCTTGCAAATTAGGACTGAATTTTGATGATTTTACTTTTATTTTGAATACTGCATTAACCAAGGGTATTTTTAATAAATCGATGTTTGAGAAACACGGCATTTTAACAAGTGAGGGAATACAAAAAAGGTATTTCGAGGCGGTCGGAAGAAGAAAAAACATTGATATTAAAAATGAATACCTTTTGATAAATATACCCATTAAAGAGGTTAATGTATACAATAACTCAATTAATGTTGACAATAACTCGATTAATGTATGCAATAATGCAACAAATAAAATAAAAGAAAATAAAAGTAAAGTAAAGGAAAGTAAATTAAATGAAAATAATAAGTCGGGCAAGCCGACTAAACACGCATACGGCGAGTTTGAAAATGTGCTATTAACCGATAAAGAATATCAAAAGTTAATAGACAAGCACGGTAAGTCCGTAGTTGATGAGTACATAGAGAAAGTAAGCGGTTACTGCAAGGCAAGCGGTAAGAAGTACAAAGACTATTATGCAACTGTACAGAATTGGTTGCGGAAGGACAAGCCGAGTACAAAGAAAAGCACATCGTATTCAATGGACGATGTAAAAAAGAAATTCAACAATTTTGATTGAGGAGCGGTAAGAAATGAAAATAACGGATTTTATCTTAACAGGCGAGAAAAACGCCCGAAGTAACAAGCAAGTTGCAGTATTAGCACATTGCACGCCGAGAGAAGTCAGACGATTAGTAGAGCAAGCAAGGCAAGAGGGCGAGCCTATATGTTCTTGTGATAATGGTTATTTTATTGCTGAGACCGCTGACGAATTAAGGCGAATGTTAAAAAAACATTATCATCAGATAAATAC
>CACYEQ010000006.1 GCA_902773485.1 Oscillospiraceae bacterium | reverse complement strand
GTTTCGGCAGAAGTTTTTACTATTACTTCGTTGTTGCCACGCATTTTTAGTTTTAAATAAACGATTGCCGCAAATGCACCTACACCTGCACCGAGCAGAGCAACATCAACACCTAATGTCTGCGGACGGTTAAGTATTGTTATTGTTATATATGCACCTAATAATACAACCGCAATTCTGACAATTTGTTCAACTACCTGTGAGAAAGCAGAAATGGTTAAAATTTTGTGTCCTTGTAAAAATCCTCTATAAACCGACAAAAACGGCACAATCAAAAGGCATACGCCGATACATCTTATTGCCCAGGCAAATTCGGGAATACTTACTACCTGCTCATTGTTTGTAATTACATCGGTATAAAACCTTGCGATTTGGTTAGCAAATATTTCTAACACTAAAAAGAAGAAAACACCCATCGACATTGAAACAGTATTGCCGACTTTATAAATTTTCATCTTTGTTTTGTGCATTTGGCGGGTGTTATAATCAGAAATCAAAATGCTAGTAGCCGTAGGAATACCCGAGGTAGAAGCGTTAAGAACAAGATTATAAATAATGTAAACGCAAGAATAAATATATTTTCCGTTCGGACCTATCATAGCCGCAAAAGGAATAATATAAATCATACCTAAAATTTTGGTAAAAACGATTGCTATGTAAGAAACCAGCGTTCCGTCAATAAAACCGTTCTTTTTTACTTTTTTAGCCATAAATTGCCTTCTTTTAAAATTTTTTCGTTTATCATTATATCATACAAATTGCAAAAAACAAGTTAAAATGTTTTAATTATTGAAAAAAAGTAAAAAAATTATGTAGTTTTTTAATAGAAAGTAATAAATAATAATAAAAAACACTTGAATTTATTGCAGTAATTGAGTATAATTATACATAGTTATTTTTTAAATACATTTGGAGGAAATAAAAATGTCAGTAAAAACTATCGGTGTTTTAACCAGCGGCGGCGATGCGCCCGGTATGAATGCGGCGCTTAGAGCGGTTGTTCGTTCTGCAATAGCAAACGGAATTAAGGTTTATGGAATTCACCGTGGATATAACGGATTAATTAATGATGATGTTGAGGAGTTGAATCTTAGGAGCGTTTCTGATATTATTCATAAAGGCGGTACAGCACTTTTCACAGCAAGAAGCCCTGAGTTTAAAACAGAAGAGGGTATGCAAAAAGCAATTGAAACTTGTAAAAAATACGGTATTGAGGGTTGCGTTGTAATCGGCGGTGACGGCTCTTACAGAGGCGCAAGAGATTTATCGCTTCGAGGAATTCCTTGCGTTGGGATTCCGGGTACTATTGATAATGACATTTCCTGTACAGATATTACAGTAGGGTTTGATACCGCTATGAATACTGCTGTTGAAATGATTGATAAAATAAGAGATACCGCTCAATCTCACGAGCGTTGCACAGTTTGTGAGGTTATGGGCAGACATTGCGGTGATATTGCTTTGCATGTAGGCGTTGCAGTCGGTGCAACTTATATTTTAGTTCCGGAAATTGAATTTACTTTTGAAGAAATAATTAAAAAAATTAATAAAGGTCAGGCAAGCGGTAAAAAGCATTTTATTATTGTTGTTGCTGAGGGTGTAGGCGGTTCGTTTGAATTGGCTCAAAAAATCGAAGAAACAACCGGTATTGAAACCCGTGCTACTATTTTAGGTCATGTTCAGCGTGGCGGTAACGCTTCTGTTCGCGACAGAGTTTTGGCTTCGCAAATGGGTGTTGCAGCGGTTGAATTGCTTAAAAAAGGCATCGGCAACCGTGTTATTGCATCTCGTGATAATAAAATTGTTGATTTTGATATTTACGAGGCTTTACAAATGAAGCAGGAGTTTGATAAACATTTGTATGATGTTGCTCTTGAAATCGGCATTTAATTAAACTTTTAAAGACTGCTTCAAAAAAAGCAGTCCTTTTTATAGAGGTAAGAATATGGATATAAATAAGCAAACTTTAACTGTTGTAAAAGAATTAATTGAAATTGCAAATTTGAAAAAAGGCGATGTTTTGGCGGTCGGCTGTTCTTCAAGTGAGGTAATCGGCGAAAAAATCGGCACTTCTTCCAGTGTTGATACCGCAAATGAAATTTTTTCCGCGATTTATGAAATTTTGCAGGAGAAAGACATTTATCTTGCTGCGCAATGTTGCGAGCATTTAAACAGAGCGGTTATAATTGAAAAAGAACTATGCGAAAAGTTAGGACTTGAAGAGGTTAATGTTGTACCGCAACCGAAAGCGGGCGGTTCGTTTGCCACCGCCGCTTATAAAAACTTTAAAAATCCCGTTGCAGTTGAGGAAATTAAGGCTGATGCTGGCATTGATATAGGCGGAACGCTTATCGGAATGCACCTAAAAAGAGTTGCTGTTCCCGTTCGTTTATCAGTAAAAAAAATCGGCGAGGCGAATATTATTTGTGCACGTACCCGTCCTAAATTTATCGGTGGCGAGAGAGCAGTTTATGATAAAAATAAGATGTGATAAAAAGCCTTCTGCAAAAAGAAGGTCTTTTTATTATGTTTTATTTTCTGCGATATTAATACATCTTTTTCCTTTGCTTTTTGCGTAGCAAACAGATTTGTAAGCACCGCCGAATTTGTTTTTTATATAACAAATAACAAGGTCGCTTCGGTCAACCAACTCACGGTTGCGAATAGGAATTTAGTATTTAAAATGACTGTTTGACGCCTTTTCACTTATTTCAATATTATCGTAAAGTTTGTGAAAGAGTTCTTTGTTATTGCGGTATTCGGCGGTCATATAAGGTAACACAAGATTAAGCGAAATGTTTTCGCAGTTATCGTATTTTTTAACATTGAAAACCGATAAAGCAGAAGTTTCATCGAATTCGCCGTTTCGCCCTACAAGAAATTCAACATATTCTTTGGATTTAGCAAGTTTTAATATTTCTTCTCTTAAACTTTTATTAAGTACAATTTTATCTTCAATTTGTCTGTGCCAAAAAAAACATACCGTAAATTTTTCCATAATTCATACCTCTGTATCTAAAATTACTTGATAATATTTATATTATATCCGAAAATAAATGATAAGTCAATAAATATAACCAAATTTATTTGATAAAATACTCAATGTATATAGTAATATTATACATGGGTGGTATTATATGAATTATGAAATAGATTATGAAGAGGCTTTTGCTAACCGATTATCACAATTGAGAATTAATAAAGGAGTATCAGCGAGAGATATGAGTTTGTCTATTGGTCTTGCTCCGGGCTATATAAATAGTATAGAGAATAAAAAAAGTGCTCCATCAATCAAAGTATTTTATTATATTTGTGAGTATCTTGATATAACTCCGCAAGAGTTTTTTGACTTTGATAATAAAAATCCGCAAAAACTTGATGAAATCATTCCGTATTTGAAAAGGCTCGATAACGAACAACTTCAAAATATTACTTCAATTGTTAAAGGGCTTATTAAATAGTTTATAATTTAGCAATGATGTAGGGCGGGGGGGCGTGACTCCCGCTTTTTTATTTATTTTCTAAAAAACTTCTTGACATTCACGGGAAAATATAATATATTTATTATTACACAATAAAATAAGCAGAAAATTTTGCATCTGTGCCAAAAATCACTTTTTGCAGTACGGAACGGTACCAAAAGTTTAACGCTTTGGAGATAAACGACTACGCTTTATTTATAAATAAAAGCGTAAAAAACTCTTTGCGGAGGTTGTTTATCAAGCAAAATGTGGCCAGCACAGGGCTAATATCAAAGCTTGTGCGGTTTTACCGCAAAGGGGGATGCAAATTATGTCAAACCAAAAAAATATTTTAGAACTCAAAAACATTACCGTATCTTTTGATGGTGAAAAAGTCCTTGACGATATTTCTCTTTCAATATCTGATAAGGAATTTGTAACCTTGCTCGGTCCTTCGGGTTGCGGAAAAACCACAACCTTGCGTATTATTGCAGGATTTTTAGAGCCTGACAGCGGTGATGTTTTTTTTGACGGCAAAATTATCAATTCTCTGCCGGCAAACAAACGAAATGTTAACACAATTTTTCAGCGTTATGCGCTTTTTCCGCATCTCAATGTTTACGATAACATTGCTTTCGGGTTAAAAGTTAAAAAAGTGCCGAAGGATGAGATTAAACAGCGTGTTGAAGAAATGCTGAAACTTGTAAATCTTGAAGGTTTTGAAAAGCGAAGCATTGCAAAACTTTCGGGCGGTCAGCAACAGCGTGTTGCAATTGCAAGGGCGGTTATTAACAAGCCGAAAATTTTACTGCTTGATGAACCGCTTGCGGCACTTGATTTAAAACTTCGCAAAGATATGCAAGTAGAACTTAAAAACATTCAGAGAAGGCTCGGCATTACCTTTATTTTCGTAACTCACGACCAGGAAGAGGCGCTCTCAATGAGCGATAAGGTTGTTGTTATGAACGAGGGCAAAATTCAGCATATCGGCACGCCGAAAGATGTTTACAATGAGCCTGTAAACGCATTTGTTGCCGATTTTATCGGAGAATCGAATATTATTGACGGCGTTATGCTCGACGATTTTAAGGTAAAAATCGAGGGCGTTACTTTGCAATGTCTTGATAAAGGCTTTAAAACCAACGAGGCGGTAGATGTTGTTATTCGCCCCGAAGATGTAGATATTGTTCACCCCGAAAAAGGTCTTATTACAGGCGAGGTTACCTCGGTAACATTTTTGGGTGTACACTTTGAAATTATCGTTGATGTAAACGGCTTTAAATGGATGATTCAAACTACCGATGAATCGAAAGTGGGCGATAAAGTCGGTCTTTTAATCGAGCCTGATGCTATTCATATAATGAAAAAATCTAAATATTCGGGTCTTTACGGCGATTACAGTTCATTCAGCGATGAGATGGACGAAATCAGCAATCCCGATGTTGAAATTGAAGATGAGGAGGATTAGAAATTGAAAAAATCTTCCCTCACAAAACTTATTAATGCACCTTATATTTTGTGGTCGGCGATTTTTATTGTTGTACCGCTGATAATTGTTGCATATTTTTCTTTTACTGATAAAAACGGCAATTTTTCGCTCGAAAATATATATGAAATTCCTGATTACGGCGGAATTTTTTTGCGTTCAATAATTTATGCGTTTGTTGCTACCGCAATTACGCTTGTTATTTCTTATCCTTTTGCGTATTTTATGACCAAAGCAAAAGTAAGAACGCAAAGTATGATGATAATGCTTGTAATGTTGCCTATGTGGATGAATTTGCTTATAAGAACCTATTCTTGGACAACAATTCTTGAAAAAACAGGAATTATTAATTCTTTTTTTGGGCTTTTCGGCTTAGGCCCGTATAATTTAATCGGTACATCGGGTGCAGTAATTGTAGGTATGGTTTATAACTATCTTCCTTATATGATTTTGCCGATTTACACATCTATGTCAAAAATTGACAAATCGCTTGTTGAAGCGGCGGAAGACCTTGGTTCTTCTGGATTTGATAAACTTAAAAAAGTAATTTTACCGCTGACACTTCCCGGTGTAATTTCGGGCATAACTATGGTATTTGTGCCGTCTGTTTCAACATTTTACATCGCCGATAAATTAGGAAGCACAAAAACACTTATGATAGGCGATATGATTCAGAAAAAATTTGATATAAATGTTTATTCGGGCATAGGTGCGGCACTTTCATTGGTACTTATGGTGCTGATACTTATTTGCATAGTGTTTATGAACCGATTTTCGGATAATGATGACGGGGGTATTATTGTATGAAAACTCTCGGAAAAATTTTTAATGCGTTAATTTTTATATTTTTATATGCACCGATTGCGGTTATGATTGTGTTTTCGTTCAATTCATCTCGCTCAACCTACGTTTTTGAACATTTTTCGCTGAAATGGTACGGCGAATTTTTAAACTCAACCATAACAATAACCGCTATGAAAAACACGCTTTTATTGGCGGTTATTTCTGCGCTGATTGCAACTGTTTTCGGTACTGTCGCATCAATCGGGATATACAACTTAAAATCAAAAACCGCCAAAGGTGCAATAATGGGTGTTACTAACATTCCTATGATGAACCCCGATGTTGTAACAGGCGTTTCTTTAATGCTTTTATTTGTGTTTATCGGCAGATTTTTAGGGTTTGGTTCATCGTTAAGTGTTTATACAATTTTAATTGCACATATAACATTTAACTTGCCTTATGTTATTCTGAATGTTTTGCCAAAACTGCGACAAATAGGCAACACCTATACAGAGGCGGCGAGGGACCTCGGTTGCACTTATACAAAAGCGTTTATGAAAGTAATTCTGCCTAATATCTATTCAGGTATTTTATCGGGATTTTTAATGGCATTTACACTTTCGCTTGATGATTTTGTAATAAGTTATTTTACAAACGGAACAGGCTTTCAAACTTTGCC
The DNA here is from genome assembly GCA_902773485.1 of Oscillospiraceae bacterium. GTDB lineage: Bacteria > Bacillota > Clostridia > Oscillospirales > Acutalibacteraceae > RUG11462. The sequence goes on along the minus strand of CACYEQ010000006.1, from coordinate 3,239 downwards.
GTTGCTTATTTACTCAAAAACGAAGAAATCGGTTAAACCCGATATTTATGCACTTTCAACGGTAATTTTTGTTGCGGTGCTTATTTTGTTGATACTTGTAAACAGCGTAAGGGCAAAATCAGAAAAAGAGCAAAAATCTAAAAAGAGCGTTAGGGCAAGAAATATAACATTAAGCATAATAAGTGCGACGGTTTGTGTTGCTATTGTAGTATATTCGGCTATGCCTTCGGGCAAATACGGTGATTTCGGCAAAAAATTAGAGAGCGAATATTCAACATCGCTTGCAGGCACAACCTTAAATGTGTTTAACTGGGGAGAATACATTTCCGACGGAAGCGACGATACTTTAAATGTAATAGAAGCGTTTGAGCAAACTACGGGAATTGAAGTAAATTATGATAACTATGATTCCAATGAAACTATGTATTCAAAACTCAAAAGCGGTGCGGTTGCTTATGATATAATAATCCCTTCGGATTATATGATAGAAAGACTTAAAAATGAGAATATGCTGAAAAAACTCGATTTTAAGCAAATTCCGAACTATAAATATATTGACGAGCAATACAAAAATTTGTATTTTGACGAGAAAAACGAGTATTCTGTTCCTTACAGCGTCGGCAAAACAGGGCTTATTTACAACAGCAAAATGGTAAAAGGCGATGTCAATTCTTGGAGCGTTATGTGGGATGAAAAATATAAAGGTCAGGTGCTGACTTTTAACAATTCCCGTGATGCATTTTCAATTGCACAATTTATGCTCGGTCAAGATGTAAACAGCACCAAAAAATCCGACTGGAAAGCGGCGGCAGAACTTTTGAAAAAACAAAACCGTGTGTTACAAGCAAGGGTTATGGACGAAATTTTCACAAAAATGCCGGGTAATAATGCAGCGATTGCACCTTATTATGCGGGTGACTTTTTGACAATGTATGAGTCAAACAAAGATTTGCGTTTTGTTTACCCGAAAGAGGGCGTAAATGTGTTTGTTGATTCGGTTTGCGTGCCTTCAAATTCAAAAAATTACGAGGCGGCAATGATGTTTATTAACTTCTTGTTAGAGCCTGAGGTTGCGCTTGCAAATGCAGAATATATCTGTTACGCTTCACCGCACACGGCGGTTGTAAATAATGATAGGTACAGTTTGAAAGATAATGAAATTCTGTACCCTAAAAAGAAAGTAAAAGAGCAGTATTATCACAATATCGACCCCGAAATAAGAAGTTATTATGAAAAGTTGTGGGAAGAGGTGCTTTTAAGTTGATGAAAAAAGCGGTAATTTTTGATCTTGACGGAACTTTGCTTAATACTATTGATGACCTTTCCGACAGCGTTAATTTTGTGTTAAAAAAGCATAAATATCCTACATTTTCGATTGAAGAATACAAATATAAAGTCGGAAACGGTATGCGAAAACTGATTGAACGCTCGTTACCTGAAACTGAGCAATCGGAAGAAAAAATCGAGCAGATTTTAGCGGAGTTTATGGCATATTACGGTGAACATAAGATGGATAAAACCGCACCTTATGACGGCATAGAGCAACTGCTGAAAACGCTTAAACAAAAAGGCATAAAAACAGCGGTTGTTACCAACAAGGCGCATATCAGTGCAAAACCGCTTATTGACTCGGTTTTTAAAAATCTTTTTGACGAGGTTGCAGGACAAAAAGAGGGCGTTCCGACAAAGCCCGACCCCACCGCAGTATTAGCGGTTATGAAAGAATTAAAGGTCAAAGCCGATGAATGTTTGTATCTCGGTGATTCGGGCGTTGATATGCAAACCGCCCGCAATGCAGATGTTTTCGGAATCGGTGTTTTATGGGGATTTCGTAAAGCGGAAGAACTGAAAGAAAACGGTGCAAAAGTACTGATAAAGGAACCGCAAGAGGTTTTAGAATATTTGCAGTAAGTAAAAATCGAAACGCTGATACAGTGTTTCGATTTTTTATTTTTCTCACTACAACATATTGAAAAAAACTACAAGGTGGTATATAATATACTGATAGGTGTTGAAAATGTGGGATTATTTAAAAAAATCTAATCGTCCTGTTGCAATTTACGGAATGGGCAACGGTGCAGACAAAATAATAGATACATTAGCCGATTACGGCATTAAGCCTGTCGGCGTTTTTGCGAGCGATGATTTTGTAAGAGGGCAGAGTTTTCGGGGCTTTACTGTTAAGAGGTATGATGAATTAAAAGCCGAATACCCCGATATGATTGTGCTTGTCGCTTTCGGCACTTTTCGTGACGAGGTTATCGGAAACATTAAAAAAATATCAAAGCAAAGCGAAGTTTTTGCACCTGATGTGCCGGTTTACGGCGGTGGTCTTTTTACAAAAAAATATGCGAATGAGAAACGTGAAGAACTTAAAAAAGTATATAATATGCTTGCCGATGAACAGTCGAAAAGAGTTTTTGAAAACTGTATAAATTATCGTTTAAGCGGAAAAATTGACTATCTTTTTGATTGCCAAACAGACCCAAAAGAGGCTTTTGATAATATTTTAAAATTAGGCGAAGATGAAGTTTACTGTGACCTCGGTGCATATAACGGCGATACGATTGATGAATTTTTTTCGTTTACAGGCGGTTACAAAAAGATTTATGCTTTTGAGCCTGACCAAAAAAATTTTAAAAAATTAAGCAAAAAATACGGCGAAAAAAAGAATGTTTTTCTTTTTAACTCTGCTGCAAATGATTTTTCGGGGGAAATAGGATTTTTAACAAACGGTGGCAGACACTCTGTTGCATCTGACAACGGAGAAAAAATAAGTGCTTGCTCGCTTGATGATGTACTAAACGGCGAGATGGCAAATTATATAAAATATGATGTTGAGGGAATGGAAGAAAAAGCAATTTTAGGTGCAAAGCAGACAATTTTAAAATATAAGCCTAAAATGCTCATTTCCGCATATCATCGTACAGAAGATTATTTTAAATTACCTTTGCTTATTAATTCAATTCGTGATGACTATAAAGTTTATATGCGACACTATAAGTATATTCCCGCATGGGATACGCAGTTTTATTTCGTATGAGCCAAAGGAGAGAATATGGCAAAAATATGTAGTTTATTTTCAGGGAGCAGCGGAAACTGCGTTTATATTGAAAACAACGGCACGGCGGTGCTGGTTGATGCAGGCGTTTCCGCTAAAAGAATATGCGAGGCACTGTCAGAACGAGGTCTTGATATTGAAAAAATCAAGGCGATTTTTGTGACTCACGAACACAACG
>CACYEQ010000005.1 GCA_902773485.1 Oscillospiraceae bacterium | reverse complement strand
CAAGATAAACCCATTTGCCTGCAATATAACCCATATTTTGCAAAACTCTTTTTTGGCTTCCCTGCTCGTTATAAGAAAAAATATATTCAAGCAATTTTGCGGTCGGTTCTGCGGCTACATCAATACTTTTTGAATCTGCCTTTTCAACTTCTACTTGATTTTGCATTAACCTTGCCGTTGCTTTTTCAATTTCGGGATATTTTTTTACTGCTTTCTTGTGATACCTTGCAAAAACAGGAAACAAAACCCCTGAACGGATTTTACCTTTCAAGCCATTATCTATAAAATCATCAAGCATTTTGTAATAAAACATTATTATAAGGCATGCAGATGAAAAAGCAAGCGCATCCGACGGTTTGCCAAGCCTTAAACACTTTTTTAAAGGATTAAAAGGGCACCGCATTTTTTTATACGTACTACACTCATTTTCAAGTCCTAATTTTAGCATTGCAAGAAACACAAAATCATACGACAAAATAAATCTTGCAAAAATGCCATAATCTTTACCTAATTGCCTGCAAAGCGAGCAGTAAACTGCTTTATAAGTATCATATTCGGATATTTTAAGTTCAGATTTATACGCTTTTACATAGCCGAACATAACACCTCTCCTTTTTCATTGCTTGTTATTATAACATAAATATCAGTTAAATTATTTAACAACTTGTAAACATTTAAAGTAATTTTTTCAAATATTGCCCTGTATATGATTTTTCGCACTTAACGATGCTTTCAGGCGTACCGGATATAACTACTTTTCCACCCTCGTCGCCCCCTTCGGGTCCCATATCTATAATATAATCGGCACATTTAATTACATCGAGATTATGCTCAATTACAACAACGGTGTTGCCTTGCTCTACAAGCGAATTTAATACTTCTACCAATTTGTGAACATCTGCGGTATGAAGTCCTGTTGTAGGCTCATCAAGAATATATAGTGTGTTGCCTGTGGAACGGCGTGATAATTCAGTTGCAAGTTTTACCCTTTGAGCCTCACCGCCCGAAAGCGTTGTTGCAGGCTGACCAATTTTAATATAGCCCAATCCCACATCAAAAATAGTTTGTAATTTTCGCTTTATTTTCGGAATACTGTCAAAAAATTCAAGACCCTCTTCAACAGTCATTTCAAGCACATCGTAAATGCTTTTTCCTTTATATTTAACTTCCAAAGTTTCACGATTGTATCTTGCGCCTTTACAAACTTCACAAGGCACATAAATATCAGGCAAAAAGTGCATTTCAATTTTTAAAATACCTGCGCCCTCGCAAGCCTCACATCTTCCGCCTTTTACATTAAAAGAAAACCTGCCGGGTGTATAATTTCGCATTTTTGCCTCTTTGGTAGAAGCGAAAAGTGCACGAATATCTGTAAAAAGTCCTGTATAAGTAGCAGGATTTGAACTCGGCATTCTGCCTATTGGCGACTGGTCAATATCAATTATTTTATCAATATTACTGAGTCCCTCAATCGCTTTATGCGCACCCGGTCGAGCCTTTGCCCTATAAAATTCTTTTGCAATAGATTTATATAGGATTTCGTTTATAAGCGAAGATTTTCCAGAACCCGAAACGCCTGTTACCGCTACAAACTCGCCAAGCGGAATTTTAACATTTATATTTTTCAGGTTATTTTGCTTTGCGCCTACTATTCGCAAAAACTTTCCATTTCCTATTCGGCGTGTTTTCGGCACAGGAATTGCACGCCTACCCGAAAGATAGTCACCTGTTATACTGTTTTTGCATTCAATTACTTCCTGCGGAGTGCCTGCACAAACTATTTCACCGCCGTGTACTCCTGCACCCGGACCTATATCAACAAGAAAATCTGCCTCTCTCATAGTATCTTCGTCATGTTCTACAACAATAAGAGTGTTGCCCAAATCACGCAATTTTTTTAAAGTTGCAAGCAATTTGTCATTATCTCGCTGGTGCAGTCCTATACTCGGCTCGTCGAGTATATAAAGCACACCCATAAGCGATGACCCGATTTGCGTTGCAAGTCTAATTCTTTGTGACTCTCCGCCCGAAAGTGTTCCGCTCGAACGAGAAAGCGTTAAATAATGAAGTCCTACGCTTTGTAAAAATCCCAACCGTTCTTTAATCTCTTTAATAACTTCGCCGCCTATCATTAATTCTCTGCCCTGCAAATCGAGTTCATTAAAGAATTTTAAAAGTTCTTTAACAGATTTATCGCAAAGTTCCATAATATTTTTACCCCCGAAAGTAACCGCAAGAGACTGTGGAGAAAGTCTTTTACCGTTACACTCGGGACAAGGCACTTCCATTAAATAATTTTCAATATCTGCTTTTGCCCAATCGCTGCCACTTTCATTATAACGGCGTTCAAGTGAGTTGCAAACGCCCTCAAAATCGGTATAATATTTTCCTACACCATAACAATATTTGCGGTCAAGCTGAACCTGTTCGCCGTTTGTTCCGTAAAGAATAATATTTTGAATTTTTTTAGGAAGTTCGCCGAAAGGTGTATCAAGCGAAAAGCCGTAATGTTCGGCAAGACCTGTATAATACATTTTTGCTACCGACATATCTTTTAATTTACTCCAACCTGTCGCTTTTATAGCCTCTTTTGACAAAGGCAAAGTAGGGTCGGGTACGATTAAATCAGGGTCGGCTTTTTTGAAAACGCCTATACCCGTGCATTTTGGACAAGCACCGAAAGGATTGTTAAAAGAAAACATTCTCGGCGATAATTCATCAAAAGAAGCACCGTGTTCAGGGCAGGCGTAATTCTGCGAAAAAAGTATTTCTTTTTCGCCTATAATATCAACCAAAACAAGACCATCTGCCAATTTAGAAGCGGTTTCAACCGAATCGGCAAGTCTTGATTTTATTGAAGGGCTAATCTTTAACCTGTCAACTATAATTTCAATATTATGCTTTTTATTTTTTTCGATGGAAATTTCTTCCGATAAATCGTAAATATTACCGTCTACCCGAACTCTTACAAATCCCGATTTTTTGGCAGATTCAAGTTCTTTTTTATACTCACCTTTTCTGCCTCTTACAATTGGTGCCAAAATTTGAATTTTAGAGTCTTCTTCAAACGATAAAACTTTATCAACAATTTCATCAACTGTTTGTTGTTTAATAACTCTGCCGCAAACAGGGCAATGCGGAACACCTATTCTGGCATACAAAAGACGCATATAATCGTAAATTTCCGTTACAGTTCCGACAGTAGAACGAGGATTTTTTGATGTGGTTTTCTGGTCGATTGATATTGCGGGAGACAACCCCTCTATGCTGTCAACCTCGGGCTTTTCCATTTGCCCTAAAAACATTCTTGCATAAGAAGAAAGCGACTCGACATATCTGCGCTGACCCTCGGCATACAAAGTATCAAACGCAAGCGACGATTTACCCGAACCTGAAAGTCCCGTAAATACTACGAGTTTATCTCTCGGAATTTCAATATCAACATTTTTTAAGTTATTTTCTTTTGCACCTTTTATAACAATTTTTTTGGCTTCCATTTGCTATTTCTCTTTTCTTAATTTCTGAATTCTGTCACGAAGATAAGCCGCATGTTCAAATTCAAGCATTTTTGCAGCGGATTTCATCTCTCTTGTGAGCCTTGAAATAAGTTCTTCACGCTCTTTTTTAGATAACTTTTTACCGCTTACCTTATCTTCTTTTTTAGATATTTCAAGCACTTCACGAACATCTTTTATAATTGTTTTCGGTACAATTCCGTACTTCTTGTTGTAATCCATTTGAATTTCTCTTCGACGGTTGGTTTCACTTATAGCCGCCTCCATAGAGCGTGTCACTTGGTCGGCATACATAATAACCTCACCATCTGCGTTTCTGGCTGCTCGTCCAATTGTCTGCACAAGTGATGTTTCAGAACGCAAAAATCCCTCTTTATCGGCATCTAAAATCGCAACTAATGATACTTCGGGAATATCAAGTCCCTCTCGAAGCAGATTTATTCCTACAAGCACATCAAACTCTCCCAAACGCAAATCACGAATAATCTCCATTCTCTCCATTGTGTCAATATCATAGTGCATATATTTAACTTTAATGCCGACTTCATCCAAAAATTCGGTCAAGTCTTCGGCTTGTTTTTTAGTCAGCGTTGTTATTAACACACGCTCTTTTTTTTCAGTTCTTTTATTTATTTCGCTAATTAAATCTTCAATCTGCCCATCAGTCGGTTTTACTGTCACTAACGGGTCTAAAAGTCCTGTCGGACGAATAACCTGTTCAACTATTTTTTCTGATTTTTGTTTTTCAAATTCGCCCGGTGTTGCCGAAACAAACATAACCTGATTGACTTTTTTGTAAAATTCATCAAAATTAAGCGGTCGATTGTCATAAGCAGAGGGCAGACGAAATCCAAAATCAATTAGGTTTTTCTTTCTCGCCCTATCACCGCCGTACATTCCCCTAACCTGTGGCAGGGTTACGTGCGACTCATCAACCATAAGAAGAAAATCATCCGGAAAATAGTCCATAAGTGTATACGGTGTTGAACCTGCGGGACGCCCCGAAAGAACTCTTGAATAATTCTCAATTCCCTTACAAATTCCTATTTCCTGTAACATTTCAATATCATATTCGGTGCGTTGTCTTATTCTCTGTGCCTCAATAAACTGCTCGTGTTCATTAAAATAGTTTACCCTCTCCCACATTTCTTTTTCAATTTCCTGGGTTGCGGTTTTCATTCGCTCAAAAGGAATAATGTAGTGAGATGCAGGAAAAATTGCAACATGCTTCAAAACGCTTATAACCTCACCTTTTAAAACATTTATTTCAGAAATTCTGTCTATTTCATCGCCAAAAAACTCAACTCTTACTGCGTTTTCATTTGAATTTGCAGGAAAAATCTCGACAACATCGCCTCTTACTCTGAATTTGTTGCGCACAAAATTAATATCATTTCGCTCATATTGCAAATCAACCAATTTGCGAAGCAAAACATCTCTTTCCATTTCTATTCCGGGACGCAAAGAGATTACCATACTGCGGTAATCAATTGGCGCACCAAGAGAATAAATGCAGGAAACAGAAGAAACTATAATCACATCTTTTCGCTCCGAAAGAGCGGCGGTAGCCGAATGACGGAGTTTATCAATTTCATCATTTATTGATGAATCTTTTTCAATATAAGTATCGGTATTTGGAATATATGCCTCAGGCTGGTAATAGTCATAGTATGATACAAAATACTCAACCGCATTATTAGGAAAAAACTCTTTAAATTCTGAACAAAGTTGAGCCGCAAGCGTTTTGTTATGCGCTAAAATAAGCGTAGGCTTTTGCACACGCTCAATTATATTAGCCATTGTGAAAGTTTTTCCAGAACCTGTAACGCCAAGCAAAGTTTGCTCTTTATTGCCTGCTAAAATGCTATCGGCAAGTGCTTTTATTGCTTCGGGCTGGTCACCTGTCGGTTTAAATTTTGATACTAACTCAAACATATTTTTCCTCGTTAATTAATGTATTATTATGTTAATTAATTACTAAATAAACGCTCTTTGAAATTGGTGCATCGATCTCATTGAAGAAAAACCGTTTTGCGAAACAATTATATGGTCAAGCAGATTAACTCCAATGCTTTTAAGCGCATTGTTAATATTTTTGGTTGTTGTAAAATCGTCCATAGAAGGAGTAGTGTCACCGCTCGGATGATTGTGCGTCAAAATAACCTGCGTTGCATTATGCTTTATACATAATTCCACAACCTTTCTAACAGGCATGTCCGCTGAATTTACAGTTCCGCTTGAAAAAGATTCGCAAGCAATAACTTTACCGGAATTGTTCATCAGTATAATATAAGGCGTTTCTTTGGTTACGCCAAAGTATTTAGTTGAAACAATTTCATAAGCCAATTCACTGCTGCTAATGACCGTTTTGTTACTGTTATTTTTATCTTCCATATAACGCCCTAAAACATTCGGTATCGTTTTAAGCAAAAATGCCGCACTTTTGTTGATTCCTTTTACTTTCAAAAGTTCGCTCTCATCTGCATCAAACACCGCGTGAAACGAGCCAAAACTGTCAATTAATTCATGAGCCATAGGATTTGTATCTTTCTGCGGAATTACAGGATATAAAAGCATTTCTAAAACTTCGTGATTTTCAAAACTTTCAAATCCGTATTTCAGTGCTTTATCTTTCATTCTCTGCCTGTGACCGGCATGAACATTTTTGTTTTCTTTTTCCAAAATCTTTCTTACCTTTATATATTTTTATTATTCCTATATTATACAACAAACTATTAAAAATGTACAGTAAATTTTTTGAAGTTTTTCAAAAACAAAAAACCCGATTGAGAGATTTATCCCAACCGAGTTTTTAAAAAATATGAAAGGGTATTATTTGACTAATTTATTTTACCGTTACTGTTCTTGTGCCGGTCCGGTTACTATAAACTTTTTTACCGTTAATTTTAGCAAATACACGGATTTTTACAGTATACTTTTTACCTTTTTTAAGCTTTTTAATTGTTTTTGTAACCTTTTTCTTTGCATTGAAATTTTTAGTTACCCATTTTCCTTTTCCTGTTTTATAGGAAACTTGAAAACCTGTGGCACCTTTTGCTTTTTTATAAGTAATTTTGAAAGATTTTTTACCTGATTTTAAACTAAAACTCGTTTTTGTAAGTTTTAATTTTGACGAATATACTACATAACTTAAATCTTCACCGCAAACAGAACATGCTGAATGAGTAGTGTAGCCTTTTTCAAAATATGTTGATTTTTTGGCTTTTAAAGTTACTGCTGTATGTTCTTTTCCGTCCTTACAAACTACATTTGCAAATTGAATTTTATTATTTTTTGCATAAGTTTGAGCAACAGAATTTTCATATCCCTCAATTACTTTTACAATACTTGTATCAATTGCAGCATCACCTATTTTAGTTACACTTTTTGGAATTCTAATTGTATAAATTTCCTTGCACTTATTAAATGCATTAGCACCGATAACCTGCAATCCCTCGTTTAACTCAACACTTACCATTGCATCGCAACCGTCAAATGCATGCGAACCGATATATTTAACACTTGCAGGAAGTTTAATTCCTGTTAAACCAACGTAACCATACCATTTTGCATCTGAATAATTGAAATCCGTTTCATCATAATATTTATTATAGTATTCATATTCGTCTGCATCATAATATGTAGTATCGCATTCAGAACAAGCACTGTTAGCAATACCTATTGTGCCATCTTTTACAATGCAACTACCTTTAAAACCTGCTTTAATGCTGATTAAATATTTGTCGATATAAAGAACGCCGTTATCCCAATTTGAAATTTCATTATAAAAACCTGTGTTATTAAAAGCATATTCGCCAATGCGTTCAATGTTATCACCGAGATTAATATTTTCAAGAGATGTACAATCTTCAAAGGCATAAGAAGAAATATAATTTACATTATCAGAAACATTAATTGTTGTAAGATAATTACAACGGTTACAAATACCTCTGGGAATTGTTGTTAAACTCTCAGGAAATGTTAAAGATTTTAAATCATCGCAATTTTCAAAAGCACCAACCGCAATTATTTTTGTTCCCTCTTTAATATTATAATCAGCATTTTTATTTGAAATATTAGCATCAATCAAATAATTATCAAGATATAATACACCGTTTTCCCAGTTTGATTTATCGTTATAATAAGCAGTGTCATAAAAAATAGATTTTCCAATATGTTTGATATTTTCAGGTAAATTAATTACTGCTAATTTACCACAATAAGAGAATGCTCTGTTACCAATATATTCAGTAAATTCAGGAAGTTTCAGACTTCTCAATGAAGCACATTCATAAAATGCATATTCATCAATTATTTTGACAGAATCAGGAACAGTAACTGATGGTAAAACACTGCAATATGCAAAGGTATATTCGTTAATAGTTGTCAATTTTGAAGGAATTGTTATATTTTTTAAACAGGAACAATATTTAAACGCTGCATCGCCGATGTTTTTTACATTATTTGGCATTTCAACAGTAACTAAACTATAACAATCTTCAAATGCATACTTGCCGATGTTATTAACAGAACTTGGAATTACAACACTTTCCATTTTTGTTTTGTAATAAAATGCTTGGTTACCAATACTTGTTACCTTTTTATTATTTAACTTTGAAGGAATAGTAACATTTTTATCTGTTCCTGTGTAACTTGTAATTTCTACAGTTTTGTCTTTAAGTATAATATATTTATACTTTCCGCTGGTGTAGGTTTTTGTTGTTGCCGCCGAAACACCAACAAATGGAATTGCTGATACTGCCATCAAAAGGCACATCGCTAAACTTAATAATCTCTTTTTCATTTTCTTTACCTCTCAATAAAATTTATTATTTTTTTCAATACAATTGCACTGTTCACTTATTATGTGTAATATAAGTTTTAAAAAGTTTCAATTTTTTATAATTTTTTTTAAAATAAAAATCGCCTCAAAAAAGAGGCAATTTTGCTTATTCAATATTCTCTTCGGTTGTTGTTTCTGCCACGGTCGATGTAGCCGTTTGAGAAGTAGTTTGAGTATGTTGCGCAGTCGTTGAAGTTGATTTTGTGATTTTTGCCGTAGTCTTTTTAGTAGTTGTGGTTTTAGTCTTTGTAGCAGTAGTTTTTTCTTCTTTTTTCTTCTTTTTATCGGCTTTTTTTCTTAACTTCTTTAATTTTTTATTCCACTCCTGTTGAATTTTTGCGTCTTTCAACTTAACAGGTTTCGGGGTTTTATCCCAAACATAAAGATGATGCGTTTCAATTAAATCAATTACATTATCAACATAATCAAGACTCGTTGCGTATCCTGCCATCCTTACCGCCGCAACTGCATCACGATAATTCTTAGCGGTTTTTACACGCTTATACCTTGAAAGCGACAACAACTTGCCGTAATCTTTGACCGATTCACCAAATGAATCATAATTTTTAAACCAACATTTGATTTTTTCATAGGTTCCGTCTTTTCGTTGTTCACTTGTCCAAACATAAGACTTTTTGCCTTTCCAGTCGGAATATGCTTTAACGCCGAAAATATTTTTGCCAATCGAATATTTACCCCAACCTGACTCCAAAATTGCCTGTGCAACCGTAAGAGAAGGCAAAATATTATCAGATTTATAAAGTTTTAACGCTTGCGGTAAAATTTCATTAATAAACTCTTTTTGCTCTTTTGTAACACCTACTAACAAATCGGTTGCTTTGCCCTTTTTATAAGGCACCGTAATTATTTTTGTAACATTTTTCTGCAATGTTTTCTTTTTGATTACGGTTTTTGAAACCAATTTATTGTTAATATATTTCTTTAAATATGTAATTTTATAAATTCCGTTTTGCCCTTTGGTTGTAACCTCATCATAATTTCCTATTTTGGTATAATCAACAACCTTTTTAGTTTTGAACTTTGTTACTTTGGTAACGGTTTTTTTGACTTCTCTTGTTTCTAAAACATTAAGCGCTTTTTTTAATTTTTTCAAAGAATAGTTCTTGTTAAGATAAATGCCTTTAACGATTTTATAATCGTTCATAATATAAGTACCCTCGCCTTTTACGGTCAAAGAAACTATTTTTTGAATTAAATTCAAAATTGTAACACGGCTTTTACCTACATAGTAAATTTTACCGTCAATATACAAGCCGTATTCTTCGTCAATTTTATTATCAGTATCAATAATATTCTGCGAAACGCTCATATTACTGTTAATTTTACTTGTTGAAGAAATTACCGTAGAAATCTCTAATTTATCTTTTATATTAATTTTTCCGTTTTTGATTTTCTGATTTACCTTATTTTCGATGCTTTTTACATTAACTTTTTCGACTACTCCAACATTATTGTTATCATAAGTTAATGAATAAGCAATTGTAAAATCGGGTATTAAAATTAAAGACAAAAGAAAAGAAATTGTCAAAGCAATTAATACTGTTTTTTTGAAAGATTTTAATGAAACTTGCATCTTTCTCCTCCTCGCTGCTATAATATAATAATACATTTTTTCGGTGTAGTCAATAGCAAAAAAAACCAAAACAATTAATTTTTTATTAAGAATATATTAATTTGAAATTGACATATGCTTTATAGTATGATAAAATAGTTTTAATTTAATATATCAATAAGGAAAATACGGTTTGAAAAGTTGTTAACTGAGTAGATTTTTAGGAAATCCGGTTCGAGTCCGGAACAACCGCCATTACTGTATTTGACAAAATTTAACCTGCCCGATAATCGGTTTGGTTTTGTTATCATAAGTCAGAACCCTGCGTATTTTCTTTTATTTTTCACACTTTGGCGTTTGAAGAGTGCAATTTAAGTTATTGATTTCTTAAAAGTTGTACTCTTTTTCAAGAAATTAATTAACAGTTGTGCTTTTCTAATAGTGGAAAAGCACTTTTTTATTGGTAAATTAAATAATAAAATAAAGGAGAAAATAAAATGACACATTTAAACAAAAAAGTTTTATCATTATTCTTGGCATTAATCATTGCAATTTGTTCTTTACCTTGCATTGCTTTTGCTCAAAATAATAATGATAGCGAAAAAGTAACCGCTTATCTTACTGTAAGTTTAGACGGTATACTTTGTAAAAGCAATGAAAGCAACAACAATCAAAGCATTGCTTTATTACCAATCGAAGTAGAATATTTTGATTTGGATGATTACGGTCTTAAAGAATTCAATCGCTACGAAACAGGCGAAAATAACGAAAAGACATTAATCAGAAAACCAACATTGCTTCATTTGATGATTAAAGCAACCGAACAGTACTACTTAGGCGGTAAAAAACTACAAGTAGGCGAAAAAGAATTCTCTGTATCAGGCAGTGCAGGTTCAATGTGGATTACTTCATTTTGGGATGAATCAAATATGAGTTACACAGTAAATCATATTTTTGATTATAATACTGCTGATACTATTGAGTTGAAAAACGATGATGTAATTGATATTTCATTATTCAATGATGATAACTATTGGAACGATTTCAGCGCAACTTATTTCACACATTCTAATTATAATGTGGTGAAAAATAGAAGTTTAAGTTTCAATATTAATAAAATTTCTATGATGAGTGCTCAACCGCAAACTTGCGAAAATATGAAAGTTTTTCTTGTTAACGACAAAGAAGAACTTGTTGCTAATTTAAGCAGTATTGCTGCAAGCGGTGAGTTTTCTTACTTGTTTAATACCGAAGGTGATTATTATCTTATTGCTGTTGATAATGATACTCTAGACTCCTCATACTATGCTCCGGCAGTCGCAAAAATCAAAGTAACTTCAAAAGAATACGAAAATTTGCTTGCACCTGAAAGCGAATGGAGTAATTTCAGAGGAAACGAAAATAACAACGCTGTAACAAACGCTAAACTTCCGACTTCTGCTGATGAAACATCTTTAATATGGGCTTCCGAAATCGGCACAGGTTGGGACGCTCCGAGTCAGCCGATTATTGTCGAAGATTATTTGATTACATATTCCGCAAAAAGACTTATAAAATTAAACAAAAAAACAGGCGAAATAGTTGCAGAAAGCACAATGGCTGAAAGTCCTTCATACAGTCTTGAACCGCCAGTTTACGCAAACGGTATGATTTTTGTTGCACTTTCAAAAGGAACGGTACAAGCGTTTGATGTCTCATCGCTTAATTCTTTATGGATTTACAAAGATGAACTCGGCGGTCAGCCAAACAGCCCTATTACAGTTAAAAACGGATACTTATACACAGGATTTTGGACAAGCGAAACAGAAAACGCAAACTATATTTGCCTTGATGTTACTGATGAAAATAAAAGCGAGAATGCAGAAGAAAAACTTGCCGACTGGACTTATACTCAAAAAGGCGGATTTTACTTTGCAGGCTCTTATGCTTGTAACAAATTTGTAACAGTAGGTACTGCCGACGGCGAAACAGGTTGCACCTCGCAAACAAGTAATTTAATCACATTTAACCCCGAGAACGGCGAAATTATTGATAAACTAAGTGATCTTAACGGTGATATTTGCTCAACAATCGCTTATGATAATGAAACAAACAGATGTTACTTTACAAGCAAAAACGGCAGTTTTTACTCTGTTTCTATTGATGAAAACGGCAAAATAGCAAGCGACGATGTTAAAGAAATCAAACTTTCGGGGCAAACCACTTCCACCCCTGCACTTGCCGATGGCAGAGCGTATATCGGAGTATGCGGAACAAGCACTTATAAAGAAGGAAGCGGTCATCACATTGCAGTAATTGACCTTGAAAAATTTGAAATCGCTTACAAAGTCTACACCGACGGTTATGTTCAGTCAAGCGGACTTATTACAACCGCTTACAAAGATAAAGACGGATATAATTACATTTACTTTACCGAGAATAAATCAGGCGCTAGTATTTTTGTGATAAAAGACAAAAAAAGCGTTACAAATACAGTTGACGGTGTTTCAAAAACTTATAATATTGACGGTGAAAATGTAACTTTAAACAATTGTGCCCCTACTTTGTTCACTCCTGTAAACGAGCAAGCAAACTACTGCACAGGCAGTCTTGTTTGTGACAACGAAGGAACTATTTATTTTAAAAATGATTCCTGTTTCCTTATGGCTTTGGGCTCAGCAGTAAAAAATATATCAGTTACTGCTAAACCAAATAAAACTTCATATTATGAGGGTGAAAGTTTCAGTAAAACAGGTTTGAAAGTAACCGCCGAATATGCAAACGAAACTAAGAAAGATATTACCGATTCGGTTAAAATTTCAGCAGATAAATTATCTATAAACGATAAAGATGTTACTATTTCTTATAAATATGGTATTTACGGTAACCGAAACGGTGAAAGCGGAGTTTCAATAGATTCTGTTTCAACATTTACCGATATAAGCGTTTCGCACAAAACAAAAGTAACAGGCAAAGTGAATGCTACATATTTTTCCAAAGGGTACACAGGCAATACTGTTTGCTCGATTTGCGGAAAAACGATAGCAAAAGGCAAATCCGTAGCAAAACTTATTCTTAAAAAACCGAACGTTACAGTCAAAGGAGGCAGTAAAATAATCACCGTTAAATACAAAAAAGTAACAGGTGCAACAGGATTTCAGGTTAAATACAAATTAAAAGGCAAAAAAGAAAAAACTATTAATGTTAAAACCAAAAAAAATTTGAAAAAAGTTTTTAAAAAACTCAAAAAAGGTAAATATACAGTAAAAGTCAGAGCATATGTGAAAAAAACAAACAAAAAAGCATACTCTAAGTGGACAAAAACAAAAACTGTAACAGTTAAATAACAGGATAAACAAAAAAATGAGCCGATTGCAAAATATATCAAAAAAATTAATACCGTTAATTTTGCTGATTGCAGTAGCAATCGGCTCATTTTGCGTATATTTCAATCAACATTATCTAACTGCAAAAAATCCGCTTACACAGGCGGTTGCAGAACATTATGAAGAGCAAAACAATACTAATAGAATAAAAAAGCCGAAATATAAAATAATCAAAGAAATTGCAACAAAGCAAGAAAAAATCAATTATATAAGCAAAAACAATTACAAAATACAAAACACCTTAAATCAAAATCAGAAAACAATTTATTTTAAAACATCAATCAAAGACAAAGAAATCGTTTACGACAGAAATTATAAATTTACAATCACACATCTTACAAAGTTAGAGAAAAAAAGCGTTTTTGTTTATGTAAACGATAAAGAAATTTTGCAGTTTACAGGCAGAGTTTTGCTAAAAAACGGTGAAAATTCAATAAAAATTTTAGCACAGTATATTGATGAAAACAGAAAAGTTATTTCGGTTTTCGCCGATTATACCGTTTACTGTAAAGCAAAAACATACGAAAAAAGTTCTCAAAAATCAGAAAACATAACTGAAAAACAAAACTTTTCAATTCTAACCGATCTAAAAAACAAAACTGTATATGATGAAAAAATTAGTTTTTACGCAAAACTTTTGGGCGCAAGCCAAAACGGAGATTTAACAGTTGTTTTAAATGGAAAAACCGTTAAACAAAAAAACGAAAATTACAGTTTGACGCTTAATATCGGAACAAATTTTATTAGACTTAAAGCAACCGATATCAAAAACGACGCAACTGTTTCAATAAATCAAAACTATACTATAAACTTTGTTCCTTTGGCAAACGAACAAACCGAACCGAAAATTGATTATATAAATATACAAAACAATCAAAATATTAAAGGCACGGATTTTCTGCTTAATATTATTGCAAAGGATTACCAAGGCAACAGAATTTACAAAAACGGAATTCAGGTTAAACTAAATAATACTGTTTACCAAAACAAATGGGACTCATCATTATCAGTATACCGACTTTATTTTTCAAACGGAAAAAACACAATTGATATAAAAATTACCGATAAAGACGGACGTTTTGCTGACTACTCTTATACAATTAACTGCCAAAAAGCCGATAACGGCGAGCTGATAGGCAAAATAAAAATAAGTATTGATGCAAAGGTAATAAGTTTAGGGTATATTCAAGAAGAAACTGAGTTCCAACTTATTCAAGGCAAAAACGGAGCGCAAACCGTCGCCGATTTTTTACAAGAACACGGATTTGATTACTCAAATAAAGGCTCTTTAAGCGATGGATTTTATCTTTACAAAATTTCAAAAAAAGGTATTTCCGAAAATGCGGTTATACCACATAAATTGAAACAGGAAATAGAAAATTCAGGGCTTGAATTAAACAACAAACACTCCGCTGACAGTTTAGGCGAGCAGGATTTTTGTTATGCTTCGGGCTGGATGATAAAATTAAACGGAAACTATATTAACTATAACCTTTCCGATGCTGTTCTTAAAGACGGCGATGCTTTGCAAATAAGGTTTACACTGGCTTACGGAAAGGATATCGGAGGATACTCATTAAACGGAAGCGGAGGGAATTTTGATATAATATGGTAAAAAAATTATTAAGATTAATTTGTTTTGTTTTGATTTTTTCTTTTGTGTTCTACCCTGTTTCGGCAAAGCAAAAGCAGTTTTCAAATGATGAAATTATTAAGGTAATAAAAGATTTATTTGAATATCAAAGCAAACACACCGATAAATCAACCGCAAATAATATGGCTGACTGGTATTATTTATGCAGTGCACGATGCGGTAATAAAGAGAATTATTCAAAATATGCAACTTTATTGTCAAAATCAAAATTTGGAAATGCGACAGATTATCACAGAGTTGCACTTTGTTTATCTTCTATGGGTGAAAATCTTGAAAACTTTAACGGACAAAATTTAATAGCAAAAGGTATTTACAACAATCAAGATATTGCAGAACAAGGAATTAACAGCGTTTCTTACGGGTTGCTTGCACTTGACAGTAAAAAGTATTCTGTGCCGAAAAATGCAAAATATAACCGCAAAAAACTTGTGAAACAAATTCTTTCATACCAAAATGCCGACGGTGGGTTCTCGCTGAACGGTGCAAATTCCGAAATTGACGCAACTGCATTTGCATTGCAGGCGTTAGCACCTTATAAATCTGCTGAAAACAATAAAGAAAAAGCGTTTGCTTATTTATCAAAATCGCAAAATGCCGACGGTGGTTTTGGTTCTGCCGAAAGTATTTCACAAGTAATAATTGCACTTTGTGCTTGCAAAATTGATTTTCAAAACGACAAACGATTTATAAAAAATGAAAATACTTTGATTTCAAATCTTATGAAATACAAAAACTCTAACAGCGGTTTTAAGCATATTTTAAATCAAAAAAAGTCAGATAACCTGGCAAGTTCACAAGCACTTTGTGCTTTGATTGCTTTTTATAGGTACAAAAATAATTATAATTCATTTTATGATTTTTTAGACGGTATTAAAATTATTTTTAAAAACGAAAAAAGAAATCAAAAAATAAATTTTGTTTATTATTTTTTGACAATATGTTTTATAATAGTAATTATGTTTATTCTTAAAAAAGGAGTTTTTAAAAAATGAGCGTTACAGAAAGAATAATTATAGAAGCCGAAAAAGCAATAATCGGCAAAGAAAATATTGTAAAAAACTGTATATCGGCAATGCTTTCAGGAGGACATATACTTTTTGAAGATGTACCCGGTGTCGGAAAAACAACGCTCTCTCTTGCAATTTCTAAAATTTTCGGGATGAATTTTAAACGAATTCAGTTTACGCCCGATACAATGCCTTCTGATATTTTAGGTTTTTCATATTTTGAAAAGCAAAGCGGAAAATTAAAGTTTCAAGAGGGTGCTGTAATGACCAATATTTTGCTTGCAGATGAGATTAACCGCACATCTCCTAAAACTCAATCGGCACTGCTTGAAGCAATGGAAGAAAAACAAATAAGCGTTGACGGTAACACTTACAAACTGCCCTCTCCTTTTACCGTTATAGCAACTCAAAATCCGACCGGCTCGGCAGGAACGCAGGTTTTACCTAATTCGCAACTTGACAGATTTGCGGTAAGACTTAAAATGGGATACCCTGATTTTAAACAACAGATAGAGATTTTAAAATCGGACAAAAGCGAAAAATCCATCGATAACATAAACAAAATTATCGATAAAGATACCTATTTTTCACTTCAAAAACAGGTTGAAAAAGTTTATATTAGTGATGAAGTTTATGAATACATAACTAAACTTGTTGAAAAAACCAGAAACAATGATGACATTGATTTGGGAATTAGTCCGAGAGGAGCAATAGCCGTTTGCAAAATAGCAAAAGCAACCGCTTTTTTAAATGAACGGGATTTTGTTATTCCGCCCGATATAGCAGAAATATTTGAAATAACCTGTGCGCACAGAATTATTTT
>CACYEQ010000004.1 GCA_902773485.1 Oscillospiraceae bacterium | reverse complement strand
TTTTGAAGAAGTAAAAGTACCTGTCGCAATCAGTGGTAATGCAGGTCTTAATTACGCTAAATTTACATTAAAATTCAATAAAAACGATTTATCTTTTAATAGAGTTGAAACAGGTAATATATTTGATAATGTTTATGTTTCATCAAGATTAGATGCTAACCGATTGGGTGAAATTAATGTTTCGCTTGAACAGAATGAAGGAAATACAATCAAAAACGGTACAATAATGTATTTAGTATTCACCGCTCAACTTAATGAAAATGCTGATTTGATAGCATTTGGTGGCGGTGACGGATATGTTACTAACAACTTCTTTAATGCAAACGGCGAAAATGTTCCGTGTTCATTTACAAACGGTTATGTTTCAATCGGTGAGGCAACAACTCGTATTACCGACCCGGATCCTAATGATGTAACTCCGTATCCTACAACCAATTCCGGTACTACTAAATTTACAATTTCTTCTGTAAACGATACTTTTGCAACAAGTAAAGCATCAAAACAGTATACTTTGTATGTTTCAGTATCAGGAAACGCAGGCTTGAAAGGTGCTAAGTTCTCTGTTAAGTATGATAGTAATTTACAGTTTGTAGGCTCTTCGGTTGTTGAAGGCAGTAATGTATTTAACAGACTTGAAAGTGTAGGTTATAACTTTAATCCTACCGAAAACATAAAAGGAATTCTTGAATATAATATTTATCCATCTGAATCTTATTCCGGTACACTTAAAGATTCTACTGAAAACGGAAAAATCGTTTCAATAACATTTAAACTTAAAAAGTATGCAATAGGCAATTATCCAGTAGAATTTGGTGGATTAACTTATAATCCAAAAGACTTCCAGAATGTAGCTGGCAGTTATGTTCCTTGTTCATTCCAGGCAGGTGGAATTAAGATTACAGGTGCTAAACCTGCAACTCCGAAGATTAGCAGTGTAACTCTTACAAAGAAAACTGTTGCAAAGATTACTTGGAAAAAAGTTGCTAACGCTAAAAGTTATCAAGTTTATCAGTCAGTCGGCAGTTCAAAGAGTTATAAGAAAATCGCTACTGTAAAAACTAATACCTACACAGTTAAAAAGTTGAAAGCAGCAAAGAAGTATAACTTTAAAGTAAGAGCGATCGGTACAGGTACCGTTAGCGGTTATTCTGCAATTAAGAGCGTAACACCTCTTAATTATAAGACAAAAGCAGTTATTAAATCTGCTAAATCTACCAAAAAGAAAACCGCAAAAGTTACTATTAAGAAGAAAATAGCAGGTGCTACCGGTTATCAAATCCAATATGCTAATAATAAGAAGTTTAAATCTTCTAAAAAGACTACAACCAAAACTTTAACAAAGACTATCAAGAAACTTACCTCAAAGAAAACTTACTATGTAAGAGTAAGAACTTTCAATAAGGTAAACGGCAAGGTTAAATACGGAAAATGGTCTAAAGTTAAAACAGTTAAAGTAAAATAGTCTGAATTTAAAAGACCTTTGAGTTTACCTCAAGGGTCTTTTTTGTTGAATTAAACCACCTATATAAATATATAAAACAAAATCCTGAGTTTTTAACTCAGGATTTTAAATTTCACATTTATCTCGAACCGCCGCCGAAACCGCCGCCTGAAAAACCTCCGCCACCGCCGAGCGAACTTGCGCCACCGCGACCGCTGTTTCTGGCTCTTTGTGCCGCCTCGCCCGAAAGCATAGCGGAATAAGTTAAGTTTCTGTAAGCGTAAGATATCAAAACATATTGTGTAAAATCATCGTTTTCGGTTAAATTCGGATAAATCTTTTTAAAGTCTTTCATTACTTCATCAGCAATGTCATAAAGCGTTGCATAAACGAGTAAATCTTCCCAAATTTCAACTTCTTCAACGCTTCGTTCGCTGATAAGCGAAAAGTCTTTAAGATACTTTTTCAAGCCCACAACCTGTGAAACTTGATTTTTAACTTCTTCTGAACATTTATTTATATTCTTCTTATACGGTCCAATTGCTTCAAGCGGAACTTCGCCGTTTTGCTTTGTTTTGTTTATAAAGTCACGCATTAGACTTGGGTGTGCTTTGCAATACTTTTTAAGTTCTTTTTCCTGCAAAATTCCATCAGCACCTGCCGCTTTAATAAGAATATTATATAGGTTGGCAGAAGGTGAAACTTCATTAGGTTGCATTCCAATTTTAATATCTACCGTTTTTTTAACTTTTCCCATAAAAGAAGTGTTTTTATCAATCATTGGAACAAGCGATTTTTTAATAATCAAATCTAAAATACAAGCGCCGATAATCGAACTTTCTTTTTTGTTCAAATGAAACCTGTCAACAATGGAAAATGCCATATTCATATCTTTGTTGCAAGGAGTTTCACGATAATAATCGCATTTTTTAATAAACTTTTTAAGGTTAATTTTTCTGATTATTGAAATAATTCCGTAAACTATTGAACTTATAAGAGCAATTATTATTGCACCTATTATGGCAATAATAATTAACTTGTCACTGTTATCTTCGTAACTTCCGTAAGAAGAACCCTCTTTTGCAGTGCTAAGCAGTTTCTCAAAAGATTTTTCTTCGCCTTTTCTTATAGGGCTTAAAAGACCTTTTTTAAACGAAACTACTATATTGACATATCTGTCTTCATTTTCAAGCGGTGTGTAAGTTTTAGCAACAATTTTGTTTGAAACAAAATTAATTGCACCTTGAAATCCAAAAGCCCAAATACCGCAATTATTTTCGTTGAACTTTTTTCCGTTTTCTCCTTGAATTGTTACAGCAACATTAGTAGGGTAACAGTTCATACCGGGATTTACAAATTGAAAATTAAAGCCGTCTTTATCGGAATAAGCACCTACAAGACCGACAATAGTATACTGAAAATAATACTCGTTATTGCCGTAATTTCCTATTCCGAAACAAAGTTCGTAGTGGTCATTTTCTTCAACAATACCGCATTTTCGAGCCTTTTCACTTCTTGAAGCATCAATATCCCAATCGTCAATAAATTCAAATTGACCGTTGTTGTCCCAAGCTTTAAAATTCGTAACATCCATACCTTTTGCAAAATTTCCAATAGGTAGGTAGTTTTCGGTACCTTCATGAAAAGAGCCGTACCATTTTTGTGTAACAATACCGTCACCGTTTTGCTTGATTTTTACATTGATATCAATATCAAAGGTGTTGTTAGCACTTACGGGAACAATTAAAACGCTTGAAAAAAGTAAAAAGACTGTTATTAAACTAAATAATATCTTTTTCATTATTTCATACTTGGCATTTGAGCCTTCTCCTGCTCTGCTTGTAAATAATCACGCTTTGAGAATCCCAACATACCTGCAATAATTGAGGTAGGAAACATTCTTATTTGTCTGTTGAGTTTTGTTACGCTGTCATTATAAATAAGTCTGCTTTGGCGTACTTTGTTTTCATAATCGTTTACGCTGTCCATAGTTTTAATGTAATTCTGATTTGCTTTTAAATCAGGATAACTCTCAGCAACTGCCATGATTTTGCCCAACGCCTCAGTAATCACATTTTCCTGTTCCATAGCGTCTTTGGCAGAACTTTCGGCGGTAATTGTTCTTCTCATTTTTACCGTATCGGCAAGGGTTTTATACTCATGTTCCGCATAACCTTTTGTAAGGTCCAAAAGTGCAGTCAAAGCGTCCCAACGAGATGATAACTGAACGCCGATTTGCGACATTGCGTTGTTAATGTTTTCGTCCATAACCGAAAGTTTTCTCTGTGTTGAAATAAACCATAAAACAATAACAACAATAAGAAAAATTACAATTCCTAAAATAATATAACCTATCATAATATATTACCTCTTTCTATATTTTTATTAATTATATCATATATAAAAATAAATGTCAAAAAGATTATTTTCTTTCTGACATTTGAATTTTCACTATTTTTTTATTACTTGTTTTTCGGTTAATCTAGTTGTGCTTTCTTTTGCAAATTTTGCGTTAGAAAGCATAAGTTTTATTCTGTTTTCCTGATTTATTTTTGAAGCACCCGGGTCATAGTCGATTGCGACAATGTTAACATTGGGACGGTTTTCTTTAATCGGTTTCATCATACCTTTGCCGGCAATGTGGTTCGGCAGACAACCAAAAGGTTGCGTGCAAACAATATTGTTCACGCCCATATCGGCAAGTTCAATCATTTCTGCGGTAAGAAGCCAGCCTTCGCCCATTTTCACACCGAGACTTAAAATTCCTTTGGTGAGTGTTCTTGTATGCTCAAAATCACTCATAGGCAAAAAATGGCTGTTTTCGGTAATAGCCCTACTTATATCTTTAACTTTTTTGGTTATGTATTTATAAGCGAATTTATTAATTAATGCGTTAAATTTTTTTACTCTGTAAAAATCGGTATCAACAAGCCCGTTGTAAACGCAGTAAAGGCAAAAATCAATGAGTCCCGGAACTACAACTTCCGCCCCTTCCGAAAGTAGAAAATCTTCAAGATTATTGTTGCCGAGCGGAGAGTATTTTACAAATATTTCGCCTACAACACCGACTTTGATTTTATCAATTTTTAATTTTTTGATTGAATCAAAATCTTTTACAATTGCTTTGTAGTTCTGCTTAACTTTTTTGTAACTGATGAATTTTTTCTCAGTCATTTCTCGGCATAACTTTTCAGTCCACATCTGTGCTTTGTTTTCTGCTTCACCTTTAACAAGTTCATAAGGGGTACATTGATTTTTTAAAAGCATAAGCAAATCTGCATAAACAATACCGTAAGCCAAACGCCACAGAATCGGTAAAGATATTTTAAAGCCCGGTTGCTTTTCAAGTCCCGAAAGGTTAAATGAAATTACCGGAACTTGACCGAGTCCCGCTTTTTTGAGTGCTTTGCGAAGTAAAGATATGTAGTTTGAGGCTCTGCAACCGCCACCCGTTTGAGTTAGTAACAGAGCAGTTTTATTTACATCATATTTACCGCTTTGCAATGCGTGAATGAATTGACCTATTACCAAAATTGCAGGATAGCAGGTATCGTTATGTACATACTTTATGCCTGTATCTGCAATTTCTTTACCGCTTGTTGTAAGCAGTTCGGTTTTATATCCGTAATAGTTGTAAATAGTTTCAATAAATTTTAAATGCATAGGCAACATAGTAGGAATAAGAATAGTATAATCCTTTTTCATTTCTTTTGTAAAAAGAACTCTGTCTTCATTCATACTAATTCCTCTCTTCCAATGC
>CACYEQ010000003.1 GCA_902773485.1 Oscillospiraceae bacterium | reverse complement strand
TTACCGAATGCCATTGACTGAACGTTAACAGCAGTACCCCATGAATAAGGAATATCGTTATCACGACGATAAACGTTTGCACGAGGGTTGTCCCATGAACGGAATACGGCTTTAACAGCACCCATTAACTGCTCTTTCGGGTCAGCAGGGAAGTCCTCGCCGATTTTTGATTTATATTCTGCTTTGAACTGTGAAGCAAGTTCTTTCAAATCATCAGCAGTCAAATCAACGTCTTGTTGAACGCCTTTTTTATCTTTCATTTCGTCGATAAGTTGTTCAAAATACTTTTTACCGACTTCCATAACTACATCAGAATACATCTGAATGAATCTTCTGTAACAGTCCCAAGCCCATCTTGGATTGCCTGATTTTTCAGCGATTGCTTCAACAACATCTTCATTTAAACCTAAGTTTAAGATTGTATCCATCATACCGGGCATTGAAGCACGAGCACCTGAACGAACAGAAACCAAAAGTGGATTTTCTTTATCACCAAATTTTTTACCGGTGATTTCTTCCATTTTACCGATGTACTCGTTGATTTCAGCCATAATTCCGTCGTTAATTTGACGTCCGTCTTCATAATACTGAGTACAAGCCTCTGTTGTGATTGTGAATCCCTGTGGTACAGGAAGACCGATGTTTGTCATCTCAGCGAGGTTAGCACCTTTACCGCCGAGAAGTTCTCTCATGTCGGCATTACCCTCTGAGAAGAGATAGCAATATTTGTTTGCCATTGGAATTACCTCCTAATATTTTTATAAACAAATTTTACAATCTGCATAATTCTATACTCGCAGACTTAAAAACATTATAACAAATAAATCCTAAATAGTAAACCTTTTTTTCGAAAAAACTAATAATTTTAGCAAATTTTCATTAATTTTCTAATTTTGTAATTAAAAAAAGCGTTAAAATGCAAAAAAACACTTGATTTTTTTGAAAAAGTGTGGTAAAATACTTGACAGAAAATGAAAATTAGTAGTAAAGGAAGAGTGGGTTATTTAAAAACCCGCTCTTTCAGTTTTAATAAAAGAAAACAGGGAGTTGATGTTTTGTCTAATTTAAAAGGAGGCACCGTTTCCAAAGTTTTTGAAATAGTTGAGCCTTATGCAAAAGAATTAGGGCTTGACATTTGGGACATTCGGTATCTTAAAGAGGGTGCATCGTATTTTCTGCGAATTTTTATTGATAAGCCCGAGGGCATTACAATTGACGATTGCGAGAATTTATCACGAGCGATTGATGAACCTCTTGATGAGGCTGACCCAATAAAAGAAGCGTATTTTTTAGAGGTTTCTTCACCGGGACTTGGCAGGGAACTTTTAAAACCCGAACATTTTGAGAGGTATATAGGAGAAAAAATAAAAGCAAAACTATATAAATCTATTGACGGTCAAAAAGAACTGGGTGGCATTTTAGTTGATTATGAAAAAGGAAATGTAATCATAGAATGTAACAGTAAAAGAACTGTTCTTGAAAAAGGAGATTATTCAAAAATCAATTTAGATGATTTTGATTTTTAAAAACAAAAAATATTTTAAAAAGGTGGTAAACCATGAAAAACAAAGATTTTTTTGAAGCACTTAAATTAATGGAAAAGGAAAAGGGCATACCGGCCGAGTTTTTGGCAGAAAAAATTGCAAATGCAATTGTTGTCGCAAAAAGAAGAGATTATGACGGACTTGATATTGTTCATTGCGACATTGATTGCGAGAAAGAGAAAATTGATGTTTATGTAACAAAACAGGTTGTTGAAGAAATCGACCCCGAACACGAAAAAGAACAAATTTTAATTGCGGACGCTTTAAAACATTCCAAAAAAGCGGTTGTCGGTGGTGCGGTTAATATTAAACTCAACACCAAAGATTTCGGTAGAATTGTGGCTCAAACCGCAAAGCATGTTATCCGTCAGGGCATCAGAGAGGCGGAACACGGAATGGTTTTGCAGGAGTTTTCTTCTAAAAACAGTGAGATTGAGTCTGCAACCGTAACTTCTGTTGACCCCGAAACAGGTAACGCAACTTTGCAACTTGGTAAATCCGAAGCAATTTTGCCAAAAGGCGAGCAAATACCGGGCGAAGATTTAAAAGAAGGTCAAATTATTAAAATATTCATAGTAGATGTAAGAGATACCGAAAAAGGTCCTAAAATTATGATTTCAAGAACTCACCCGGGCTTTGTTAAAAGACTTTTTGAAAAAGAAGTTCCTGAGATTTTCGACGGTACTGTTGAAATTAAAGCGGTATCCCGTGAGGCAGGAGCAAGAACCAAAATTGCGGTTTATTCAAAAGATGAAGATGTTGATCCAATCGGTGCTTGCATAGGACCTAAGGGTCAGAGAGTTTCAACAATAGTTGATGAACTCGGCGGAGAGAAAATTGATATTGTTAAATATTCCGATGATATTTCCGCTTTTGTTTCAGAGGCGTTGTCCCCTGCAAAAGTAGTTTCGGTTGAAATAGTTGATGAGGGTGCAAGGTCTTGCAGAGCATCGGTTCCCGACCATCAATTGTCGCTCGCTATCGGCAACAAGGGTCAAAACGCTCGTCTTGCCGCAAAACTTACAAACTGGAAAATTGATATTCGTCCAGAAAGCGGATATTACGGTGAATAATTATGAAAAAGCCTAAAAAAATTCCTATGCGTCTTTGTGTAGGATGCGGTGAAATGAAACCGAAAAAAGAACTTGTCAGAATTGTAAAGAATAAAGATGATGAAATTTTTCTTGATGAAACAGGAAAAGCCGCCGGCAGAGGTGCTTATGTTTGCAAGAATGTAGATTGTTTTGAAGCCCTCAAAAAAGGCAAAAAATTAAACAGAGCGTTCTCGGGCGAAATTCCGTCGGAAGTATACGATTCGCTTATAAAGGAACTTGAAAATGCAGAATAAATTTTTATCACTTTTGGGAATGGCGAGAAAAGCCAACCGAGTATCGCTCGGTTACGACAAAGCACTTGATGCCGTTCATTCGGGTAATTCGCACGCTGTGTTTTTGGCGTCCGATTTATCCCAAAAAACAAAAAGAGGTTTGGTTTTTGCGGCGGAAGAATACGAGATACCCGTTATTTCAACCGAATTTTCAATTTTTGAAATAACAAATGCTGTAGGTACAAAAACAGGCGTTGTTTCGGTAAATGACGCAGGTTTTGTAAAAAAACTTTTAACTCTTATTTAAAAATTACATCGGCTATGCCGATTTCATATAGATACCTTATTTTTGATAAAGGATGATGAATATATGTTAGTTAAGTACAAGGTAAACGAGGTTGCAAAAGATTTCAACTTTGATACCAAACAATTACTTGAAGTTTTAAAAAATAAATTTCCCGAAAGAGCGCTTAAAAATACAACCGCTCTTGAAGAAAATGAACTTAACTTTGTTTTTGATTATATGACATTCAAAAATCAAGTTAAATCATTTGATGAATATTTTGCTTTGGGCGAGCAGGCTCAAAAGCAAAGAGAAGCCGAGAAAAAGGCCAAAAAAGAAAAAAGACTCAAAGAGCAGGAACTGCTTGCTGAACAGTTGAAAGCAATGGCTGCCGCTGCAAAAGTTGAAAAATCGCCTGAAAAAGAGCAAAAATCGGAAGAAAAACCGAAAAAAACAGTTAAAAAGGTTGAAGAAAAGCCTAAAAAAGAAGCCAAAAAAGTTGATACTGAAAAGAAAGAAGAAAAGAAACAAGAGAAATCGGCAATGACCAAAACTCCTAAAACCGAAGAAAAGGTCGAAAGAGCAGTGGTTAAAAAAGATAAGAAGAAATCGCCTGCAAAACCAAGAGGTGAGGGTAGAATCCGTGACAGAGGTGACAACGGCAATATCGAAATTCACACTGTTGAGAGTTATAAAATTGACACTCGTTCTTCGGATTTTGACGCTGAAAAATACAACGAAAAATACGATAATATCTCACCTGCCCACAGATACGGCGGTGATAATTATCAGAAAAAGCAGAAAATTCATCAGAAGTCGCAACAGTACCGCAAAGGTCACAAGAGCAACAAAAGAGAAACCGAGGCTGACAGACTTCGTAAAATACAACTTGAAAAAATCAAGTCTAAACCTATTGAAATTACAGTCGGCGATGAAATTACGGTAGGCGAACTCGCTTCCCGTCTTAAAAAGACCGCCGCAGAGGTTGTTAAGCAGTTAATGATACTTGGTACAATGGCGAGTGTCAGCGATGTTATTGATTATGATACCGCTGAAATTGTTGCAACCGAAATGGGTGCAAAAGTTACAAAAGAAGTTGTTGTAACAATTGAAGAACAAATTATGGATGTTCAGGAAGACAAAGAGGAAGATTTGAAACCTCGTGATCCTGTCGTTGTAGTAATGGGACACGTTGACCACGGTAAAACTTCAATTCTTGATAAAATCCGTTCAACTTCGGTTACATCTACTGAGGCAGGCGGTATTACACAGCATATTGGTGCTTATCAGGTAAATGTTGACGGTAAAAATATTACATTCCTTGATACTCCCGGTCACGCCGCTTTCACCGCTATGCGACAGCGTGGTGCAAATGTTACCGATATTGCCATTTTGGTTGTTGCTGCCGATGACGGTATTATGCCACAAACAATTGAGGCTATCAACCATGCAAAAGCAGCAGGCGTTGAAATAATTGTTGCTATAAATAAAATGGATAAACCGGGCGTTACAACCGATCAGATTATGCAACAACTTACCGAATATGAGTTAGTTCCCGAAGCATGGGGCGGTAATATCATTACTGTGCCTGTTTCTGCTAAAACAGGTATGGGTATTGATGATTTGTTATCAAATGTTCTGCTTGTGGCAGAGGTGCTGGAACTTAAAGCAAATCCTGACAGGATGGCAAAAGGTGCCGTTATTGAAGCAAGACTAGATAAGGGCAGAGGTCCTGTTGCAACAATTCTTGTGCAAAACGGTACTTTAAATGCGGGCGATATTATCGTCGCAGGAAAAACTGTCGGCAGAGTAAGAACTATGATTAACGATAAAGGCGAACGCATTAAAACCGCAGGACCGTCGGTTCCTGTTGAGATTACCGGTCTTGACGATGTTCCTTCGGCAGGTGATAATTTTGACGCTGTTTCAGATGAGCGTCTTGCAAGAGAACTCGTTGAACAAAGAAAAACACAGTCGAAAGAGGAAGAGTTTAATCGTTATCAAAAAGTTACGCTTGATAATCTTTTCGACCAGTTACAGCAGGGCGAAATGAAAGACCTTAATATTATTGTAAAAGCCGATGTTCAAGGCTCTGTTGAGGCGGTTCGTCAATCGCTTGAAAAACTTTCAAATGAGGAAGTTAGAGTTAGAGTTATTCACGGTGGTGTAGGAGCAGTTTCCGAGAGTGATGTAATGCTAGCAGGTGCTTCAAATGCAATTATCGTAGGATTTAATGTTCGTCCCGACCCGGTGGCTAAAATATTGGCTGAAAAAGACGGCGTTGATATGCGAATGTACAGAATTATTTACGACTGTATCGAAGAAATCGAGTCGGCTATTAAAGGTATGCTCGCTCCGAAATTCAGAGAGGTGCAACTCGGCCGTGCAGAGGTGCGTGAAGTTTATAAAATTTCATCAGTCGGCACAGTTGCAGGTTGCTATGTGCTTGAAGGCAAAATTACCCGAAATGCTCAAATTCGTGTAGTTCGTGACGGTATTGTTTTAGTAGAAGATGAAATTGATTCGTTAAGAAGATTTAAAGACGATGTTAAAGAAGTTGCAACAAACTTTGAATGCGGTATAGGACTCCAGAAATTTGCCGATATTAAAGTAGGCGACATTTTTGAAGCATTTGTTATTGAAGAATACAGAGATTAATTTTTAAGGAGCAAAAAATATGGGTTCTCACAGAATTGACAGAATTGAAGAGGACATAAAAAGAAATTTAGCCGATATTATCAGAGGACTTAAAGACCCTCGCATTTCAAAGCTTTTATCAATTGTAAGGGTAGAGGTTTCGGGCGATTTATCTTATGCAAAGGTTTTTGTAAGCGCAATTGAGGGCGAAGAGAAAACCGCTGAATCGGTTAAAGGCTTAAAATCGGCGGAAGGATATATTAAAAGAGAGTTGAACAGTGTAATAAAACTGCGAAAAATTCCCGCTTTAACTTTCATTGCCGATAATTCAATCGCAACAGGCGCCCATATTGCAAAAATTATAGAGGATTTTGAATATAAACAAAAGGAATTTTCAGATGAAGATTAGTTTGGAAAAAACCGCTCATATTTTAAAAAATGCAGATAATATTGCAATTTTAATACATCATTTTCCCGATGGTGATACTATCGGTTGCGGATACTCGCTTTGCAGAGCGTTGCAAAATCAGGGTAAAAATGTGAGGGTTGAATGTGCAGATAAAGTAGGCGACCAATACGGCTATATTACCGAAAACTTTAAATTTGATCAATTTAAACCTGATTTTGTGGTTGCGGTAGATGTTGCCGCTAAAAGTTTGTTGGGGGATTTAAAAGAAAAATACCCTAAAATCGACCTTTGTATCGACCACCATTCAACAAATGAGTTTTATGCTGAGAATACTTATGTTGACTCTAAAAGTGCCGCAGCCTGCGAGATAGTTTATGAACTTTGTAAAATGCTCGACGGCATTGATTTAGTTCAGGCATCGGCACTTTATACGGGAATTTCGACTGATACAGGCTGTTTTAAATTCTCAAATACTACCGCAAAAACTCACAGAATTGCTGCTGATTTGATGGATATGGGTGTAGATTATGCGGAAATTAACAGAATTATGTTTGATACAAAGTCAAAAGCACGTATGCAGGTTGAAAAAGATGCACTAAATTCTATAAAGTTTTTATGCGATAATAAAGTCGCAATTATGACTATAACAAAAGAGTCAAGACTTAGTTCGGGAGCAAAAGATTCTGAACTTGAAGGAATTACAGGGCTTCCGAGAACAATTGAGGGCGTGATTTTGGGAATTACAATTCGTGAGCGTGACGATACAAATATCTGCAAAATATCCGCTCGTTCAAATCCGCCTGTATCTGCTTCCGAGTTTTGTGCAAGATTCGGTGGCGGCGGTCACGAAAGAGCGGCTGGTTGCGAAATTAAAGAGCCGAAAGAAAATGCACTTAAAATTCTAAGCGAATCGGCTGAAAAAATGTTTAAAGAATTGGGCTTAAATTAAAAATGAACGGTTTTGTTTTAATAAATAAGCCGTTTGGTGCGACCTCTTTTAAAGTAACAGGGGCAGTAAAACGTAAAACGGGTGAAAAACGGTGCGGTCACGCAGGCACGCTCGACCCGATTGCAACAGGCGTTTTGCCTGTTATGATAGGCAGGGCGACAAGGCTTATTGATTTGATTGACGATAACAAAAAAGCCTACAAAGCAGAAATTGTTTTTGGGCTTACTACCGATACGCTGGATTGCGAGGGAGAAGTTTTAACCGACCAGCCCGTGAATGTTACAGAAGAACAAATCAGGTCTGCTTTAAAAGATTTCGAGGGTGAAATTACTCAAATTCCGCCTATGTACTCGGCTTTGTCAAAAGACGGCGTTAAACTTTATAAATTGGCAAGAAAAGGCGTTGAAGTTGAGCGAAAGCCGAGAAAAGTTACGGTTTTTTCAATAAAACTTTTATCATTTGACGGTGTTGATACCGCAGAAATCGAGGTTGTTTGCTCAAAGGGTACATATATTCGAACGATTATTGACGACCTCGGAATGAAACTAAAATGCGGTGCTTTTATGAGTAAGTTGAAAAGAACTTACGGTAGCGGTTTTTCGCTTGATGAGTGTATTTCTTTGCAGGATTTTTTGGAAAGCGATATTAAAGACACGGTTATTCCCGCTGATAAAGCGGTGATGAGTTTTCCTGCGATTTTTGTTACACAAAAACAGGCGGTGCGTTTTCAAAACGGTAACGAACTTGATTTAAAAAGATTAAGAATTATCGAAAAAGCAAGTTATTACAGAGTTTATTTAGGTAAAAAATTTTTGGGTTTGGGCGAAATAAAAAATGACTCACTAAAACCAAAATGTGTTTTTTAAGTTGGATTTGATATGAAAGTTATAAACAGTATTGAAAATTTTGATGAAAAATTGAATACTTCCATTGCGCTTGGCACTTTTGACGGAGTTCATTTAGCACATAAAGCGGTAATAGAGGAAGCAGTTAACAGCGAATTTGTTCCCGCAGTTTTTACATTTAATCAATCTCCTGGCGGAGTAATCGGG
The DNA here is from genome assembly GCA_902773485.1 of Oscillospiraceae bacterium. GTDB lineage: Bacteria > Bacillota > Clostridia > Oscillospirales > Acutalibacteraceae > RUG11462. The sequence goes on along the minus strand of CACYEQ010000003.1, from coordinate 10,113 downwards.
GGCAGTAAAGTTTTTGCTATTGCACCGAAAAGCGTTAAATTTAAGTTGATTGAAAAAATAGGTATAAAATATTGTTTCAGTCTTGATTTTTTGGAGTTTAAAGATATGGCTCCGCCTGAATTCATTGCGTTTTTAAAAGAAAAATTTGGAATAAAAAAAATTACCTGCGGTTTTAATTTTCGTTTTGGACTCGGTGCCAAAGGCAATCCGCAGGTATTAAAAGAACTTTGCAAAAAGTTTGATATTGAACTTAAAGTTATTCCGCCGATATTGATGGGCGGAGAGCCGGTTTCTTCAACCAGAATAAGAACGTTGATTGAGCAGGGCGATTTGCCAAAAGCAAAAGAACTTTTAGGTCACGATTTCAGTTATGATTTTACGGTTCAAAGCGGTAATATGCTCGGAAGAGAATTAGGCGTTCCTACAATAAATCAGGTTTTTCCTAATAATTTTATTGTGCCGAAATTCGGTGTTTATGCTTCAAAAATTATTATTAATAATAAATCTTATAAAGGCATTACAAATATCGGCATAAAGCCTACTGTCGGCAGTGATAAGGTTTCTTCCGAAACTAATATTTTTGATTTTGATGGCAATCTTTACGGGAAAAACATTGAAGTTTCACCGAAATTTTTTATTCGTGCGGAGCGAAAATTTTGCGATACCGAAGAACTCAAAAGAGCGATTGAAAACGATATAGAATATGCAAAAGATATGGTTTATTAAATTTTTAGGAGGCAGAAATGGGTTTATTTGAAAGAATAAGGCTTTTAAGTGCCAAAAATTCATTGCCTCATGCTGTGATTTTTGAGGGAGAGCGAGCAAAAGAGTTTTCTGATTTTTTTGCTAAAACGTCAGTTTGTGATGGCGAGAATAAACCTTGCGGAATTTGCAGGCATTGTATAAAGGCTGAAAAAGGCGTTCACCCCGATATTATACAACTTGAACCTGTCGGAGTGAGCAAAAATTACAAGGTTGATTTTGTAAGAAACATTAAATCAGACGCATTTATTTTGCCGAATGAGGCAGAGAAAAAAGTGTATATTTTTAATGAAGCAGATAATATATCGGAAATTTCGCAAAACGCTCTGTTAAAAGTTATTGAGGAACCGCCGAAAAGCGTTATTTTTATTATAAATTGCAAAGAAAAATCAAATCTTCTTGATACAATAATTTCAAGGGCAACCATTTTTCGTTGCGACAAAGACGAAAATGAAGAATTAGACGAAGAAAGTTTTGAAATTATTAATACTGCGATTCAAAAAAGTGAATATGATTTTCTAAGTTTATTATACAATTATTCAAAAGAAAAACAGGAGTTTATAAGAATATGCGATGAACTTGTTTTTTCTCTTCGCATACTTTACAGGGCAAAAATTCAAAACAAAGATTTGGGCGAAAACAAGCAACTTTTGGAAAAACTTACTTTAAACAGAATATTAAATGCAATTGAAATTTTAAATGATACAAAAAAGTCATTACTGCAAAATAAAGCGGTAAAAATAGTTACTGCAAGAACTTGCATAAAACTTAAAAATGCACTTGGGAGGTAGAATATGGTAGAGATTATCGGCGTAAAATTCAGAGAATCCGCTAAAATATATTATTTTGGAGCGAACGGTAAAAAAGCACAAATCGGGCAGCAGGTTATTGTTGAAACTGCCAGAGGACTTGAATGTGCAAAAGTTTCAATTGCCAATAAAATGGTTGAAGAAGAGGAAATTGTTCAGCCGCTCAAAAATATTATAAGAATTGCTACAAAGCAAGATATTATTAAACAGGAAGAGAATTATAAAAAAGAAGAAAAAGCGTTTGAAATTTGTTCAAGAAAGATTGAAGAACACGGTCTTGAAATGAAACTTACAAGAGTGGAATACACTTTTGATAACAGTAAAATTATCTTCTTTTTCACTGCCGACGGCAGAGTAGATTTTAGAGAATTAGTTAAAGATTTGGCGGCACAGTTTCATTCAAGAATTGAACTTCGTCAAATAGGAGTTCGTGATGAAGCAAAAATGCTCGGCGGAGTAGGTATTTGCGGACAACCTTTTTGTTGTGCAAGATTTTTAGATGAGTTTCAACCGGTTTCTATTAAAATGGCGAAAGAACAGAATTTATCGCCGAATCCGCTTAAAATTTCAGGATCCTGCGGAAGACTTATGTGTTGTTTGAAATATGAAAGCGATGTTTACGAAGAGTTGCGAAAAAGCCTGCCTTATGTCGGAACAAGAGTAAAAACTGCCGACGGTGAGGGTGAAGTAGTTGAAGTTAATGTTTTAACGGGTACTGTTAAGGTGAAATTTGAAGATGAAACCGAAACAGCGCCTAAAATATACGACGCCGCAAAAGTTAAGGTTGTAAGAAAAAAGAAAGATTAAAGTAAAAATATTTAGTAATTTACTATTGCAAAAAATAATATTGTATGTTACAATAAATGAAAAACGGAGGTGTATTTCACAATGGCATATAAGATTTCTGACGAATGTATCGCTTGCGGTGCTTGTGCAGGCACTTGTCCTGTCGGCGCTATTTCAGAGGGCGACGGAAAATTTGAAATTAACGCTGATGAGTGCATCAGTTGCGGAGCTTGCGCAGCAGGATGTCCTGTTGAAGCAATCGCTGAATAATTTTTACATTTAGATTTAAAAGCGAGGCAAGGGTAAATTGTCTCGCTTTTAAAATTATTTAGAGGTTTTATGATTAAAAAAGAATTTTTAGGGATTTATAATATATTTTGCAGCAATGTTCACCGTTTCGGAACAGATGCGGTTTTGCTTGAATATTTTTCGGAATCTAAAAAGGCAAAAAACGCTTGCGACCTTGGCACCGGTTGTGGAATAATTCCGTTTTTAATGTTGCAAAATAATGAGAATATAAAAGTCACCGCTGTTGATATTCAGCAAGACGCAATTTCGCTTGTTGAAAAAGCGGTTTTGGAAAACGGCACCGAAAACAGAATTGTTCCGCTTAATTGCGATTTAAAAAACATTCCCGATGAGTTCAGGTGTAAGTTTGATTTGGTCACAATCAATCCGCCCTATAAAAGAAAAGGTGCAGGAAAAATTACGGGAAACAAAGGAATTGATATTGCAAGAAACGAAATTGAATGTGATTTAAGCGATATTTGTGTTTGTGCTGAAAAAATTTTAATTCCGAACGGCAGATTTTGTATGTGTCAGCGTCCTGAACGGTTTGGCGAAGTTATTTTTGAAATGAAAAAAGCAGGAATTGAGCCTAAAACCATTCGTTTTGTTAAGAATAAGTCGGCTGACAAGCCTATGCTTGTTTTGGTAAGCGGTGTTAAAGGCGGAAATGTCGGAAATCATATTTTGGCCGACCTTGTTTTAAAAAATGATGATAACAGCGATACTGCCGAAATTTCGAATATTTATAAAATTATGAGAGGAAAAATAGATGGCTAAACTTTATGTTGTAGGCACGCCGATAGGCAATTTATCGGATATGTCGCAAAGAGCGTTGAACACTTTAAAGCAGGCTGATTTTATTGCCGCCGAGGATACAAGGGTAACTCTCAAACTGCTTAATAAATTTGAAATAAAAAACAGCCTTGTTTCATATCACGAACATAACAGGGGAACGGCGGGCGAGCAGATTGTAAACCGCATATTAAACGGCGAGAACTGTGCACTGGTTACCGATGCGGGTATGCCTGCAATTTCCGACCCCGGCGAAGAACTTGTAAAACTATGCCGTGAAAAGGGGGTTGAAGTTGAATCGGTTCCCGGTCCTACTGCTTTTGCAACCGCTATGGCAATTTCGGGAATGAGTTCGGCAAGATTTACATTTGAGGGCTTTTTATCGGTAACAAAACGTAATCGAAAAGAGCATTTAAACTCTCTTAAAAACGAGGAGAGAACAATGGTTTTTTATGAGGCGCCTCATAAATTGATTTATACTTTAAAAGATATGCTTGAAACTTTCGGTGACAGAGAGATTGCTCTTTGCCGTGAACTTACGAAAATTCACGAACAGGTAATAAATACTACCTTAAAAAAGGCGGTTAAAAAATACAGCGAAGAAGCGCCAAAAGGCGAATTTGTGCTTATAATAAAAGGCAAAGAAAAATCAAAAGAAAAAGATTTTTCTTTTGAGCAGGCGGTTGAAATAGCAAAAGAATACCATAAAAACGGCGAGCCGTTAACATTGGCGGCAAAGCGTTCGGCAGGCGAAACAGGTTATAAAAAAAGTGATATTTACAAGGAACTTTGCAAATGAAAAAAACTGTAATTTTAGTTTTTTTAATGATTTTTACACTTTCTTCCTGCACGGGATTTGAAAGTGTTAAAGAATATAACAAAAGAAACACAACTAAAAAGTCGAACATTACTGCCACCGTTTCAATAGATTGCAAAGATGTGATAAAAAATATCGAAACGCTTGATAATTCGGTCAAAAAAAGCGGAATTATTCCTGATAACGGCTATTTTTTGAAAGATTATAAAGCAAGCGTTTCAAAAAATGAAACCGCTTATTCGCTGATTTTAAAAGTTACAAAGAGCAATAATATTCAAATTGACTGTTTAAGTCCGGAAGAGAGTTCTTACAACACAGCTTATGTTAAGAGCATAGGAAACCTTTATGAAAAAGACTGCGGTAAAAACTCGGGCTGGATTTTCTTCGTAAACGGAAAATCTTCACAAGTAGGTTGTTCCGATTATTATGTAAAAAATAACGATGTAATTGAATTTACATATATATGCGATATAAATAAATTGTATAAAAAGGAATAAAAATGAGAGAGTTAAAAAAGATTCACCCGGCGGTTTTGGGAGTTTATTTTGTTTGTGTTCTTGGAATTTTAATGTTTTTAAACAACCCCGTAATAATACTTACTTCTCTTTTTAGCGGGGCACTTTTGATATTTCTTTTAAAAAGGTTTGAATTAAAAAGCCTTGTTTTCAGCCTTGTTTTGTTATTATTAATATGCATTTCAAATCCTATTGTATCACACAAAGGTATAACGCCTTTGTTTTATTTTAATTCAAAGCCGATAACTTTCGAATCGTTGATTTACGGGTTGTTTTTTGCGTTAATGTTAATAGCGGTAATTGTTTGGTGTAAGGCTTTAAACTCAGTAATCGGCAGCGACAGTTTTATTTATCTTTTTTCAAAAGTGCTTCCGAAAACCGCTTTAATTTTAAAACTTTCTTTAAGGTTTATTCCGCTTTTTAAAGAGCAGTATCACAAAACAAAAAATTCGGTTAAAGTGCTGGGTCTTTACAACGGGAACAAAAAAATTAAATCAGAAATTAGGGTTATAAACTCTGTAATAGCGTTTATGGTAGAAAATTCAATTGAAACTGCACGCTCAATGAATGCAAGAGGTTATAATAATAAAAATCATTCACGGTATCAAATAAAAAAATTCGAATTATCTGATTTTTGTTTTTTGGCATTAACAGTAGTTTTATCGGTTTTTACTGTTGTTTTTAAAAAAGAGTTTTATTTTTACCCGAAATTTTCGACAATAAACTTTTCAGCCTGCTATATAACTTTTTTTGCTTTATCAATTATACCTGCACTTATAATTTTGAGAGGAGAGTTGAAATGGAAATTCTTAATATCAAAAATTTAAGCTTTTCTTATCCCGAAAGAGAAGAAAAAGCAATTGATATCAGCGAGTTTTCTGTAAAAAAAGGTGATTTTGTTTTGCTTTGCGGAAAATCAGGCTGCGGAAAAACAACTCTTTTGAAACTCTTAAAAAAAGAAATTTCTCCTTTTGGAACTTTAAGTGGAAAAATTGAATTGAATACTAAAAACATAGGCTTTGTTTTTCAAAATCCCGATGAGCAAATAGTTTCTGAAAATGTAAATTCCGAATTTGCTTTCGGATTGGAAAATCTCAATATTTCGACTGAGGAAATTTCGCTTCGCATTGCCGAAACTTCTTCATATCTCGGAATTTCTTATTTAATTAATAAAAAGACCGATGAACTTTCGGGCGGTGAAAAGCAACTTGTTAATTTGGGAGCAGTGCTTGCTATGCGACCTGAACTTTTACTGCTTGATGAGCCTACTGCTTTTCTTGATCCGATTTCGGCAAAAAAGTTTATTGATTTACTTTTGAGAATTAATAGAGAACTTGGCATAACCGTTATTATTGCGGAACATTCGCTGAATGAAATTTTTGCTTTTGCAAGTAAAGTTTGCTTTATGGAAGAAGGAAAAGTATCTTGTTATGATACTCCGCAGGCGGTTGCAAAAATCTTGAAAAACAACGAATTTGAAAGGGCTTTGCCGTCTTCTGTGAGAATTTTTAATGCTTTGAATTTAAAGGAGGAGGCACCGCTTTATGTCAGCAAAGCCAGAGAAATGATTGAAAATAATTTTAAAGCCGATAAATTTGAATTTGAAACTAACAGTTTTGAAAAAAACGCTCTTTGCGTTAAAAATATTTGGTTCAGATACGAAAAAAAATCAGCCGATGTTTTAAAAGGTGTAAATTTTCAGTTAAAACAAGGCGAAATTCTTAGCATTTTAGGTTCAAATGGGAGCGGTAAAACTACGCTTTTGAATGTTTTAAGCAGAATTTGTGAGCCTTATAGCGGTAAAATTACGGTTTTCGGAAAAAATATAAAAAAAATAAACGGTAATTCGCTTTATCAAAATAATCTTTCTTATTTGGTACAAAATCCTGTAAGTGTTTTTGTAAAGCAAACTGTTTTTGATGACTTTAAAGAAATTGAAAAAGATGAGAAAGTAATAAAGGAATTTGCTGAAAAATTCGGAGTTTCGCATTTGCTAAAATGCAATCCGTTTGATTTAAGCGGAGGAGAAATGCAAAAATGTGCTTTGATAAAAGTATTGTTTAAAAGACCTAAAATTTTGCTTTTAGATGAGCCTACAAAATCACTTGATGCAGTTTTTGAAAACGAACTTTCAATCATTTTAAAACAGATTAAAGATAAGGGTACTTCAATAATTGTTGTTACTCACAATGTTGAGTTTGCGGCTGAAATATCCGACAGATGCGGTCTTTTGTTTAACGGGGTTTTGAGTGCAATTTGCGAAAAACACAAATTTTTTTCGCAAAATCAATATTACACAACTGCAAGTTCGAGAATTACAACAGGAGTTTTTGAAAATACTGTTTTGCAAAGGGAGGTAGTTGCCGTTTGTCAAAAACAAAAAGGTTAATTATTTCGCTTTTGCTTGTTTTTGTTTGTGTTTTGCTTGTAATTGTAGGCACAACAGTCTTTAAACAAAAAAATCAAGCGTTCATTTCTGTCGGGTTTGTTATAATTGCACTTGCTGTTATGTTTTTGTCGTTTGAACAAAAAGAAAAAACTTCAATTTATATTTCACTCGTTGCAACTATGACCGCATTTTCGGTAGTCGGAAGAATAATTTTTTCGGTTATTCCCGGGTTTAAACCTGTTACTGCAATAACTGTTTTAACAGGCGTTTATCTCGGCTATCAGGCAGGCTTTTTATGCGGTTCGCTCTCGGCGGTGGTTTCAAATTTCTATTTCGGTCAAGGCGGTTGGACTCCGTTTCAAATGCTTGCTTGGGGGCTTATAGGTATGTTCTCGGGAATGCTTGCGAAATATTTAAAAAAGACTTGGGCAATGGCTGTGTATTCAGCATTTTGTGGATTGTTTTTTTCGATATTAATGGAAGTTTGGAATGTGATTTTCTTTGACAATTATTTTAATTTGACAAGGTTTTTTGCAACTTTTTCTCTTGCGTTGCCCTCAACCTTAGAATATGCAATATCAAACATTATTTTTATAATATTGCTTAACAAACCTTTCGGCAGTATTTTAAAAAGGATTACAACAAAGTATCAGTTATAATAAAAAATCTCTTCTGAATTTCAGAAGAGATTTTTTGATTTTTCGTTTTAGTTATGAAGCCGAGGTTTTTGTCGTTGTGGCTGTGGTAAACTTAATTTTATCAGCCGAGTAGTAATTAATAGCAGATGTGTTTTTATCAATCTTCATTTCTTTGTATGCTTTTTCAAGAATATTTTTATTATAAATATCTTTTGTTAATACTTTTATGGCAGATTCATTGTAATACTCTTTTAATGCTGTTCCGGAAGAGTTCTTATCTTTTAAAATATCTTGTTTATAATATAAATAATAAGATGAATCACCTTTTATTATTTTAGTTTCGCCTGCTTTTAATTTATTAATTGCATCGTAATTTTCGCTTGCTTCATCCGAATCGTTCAAGGCTTTGTTTGCGGTTTTGCTCAACAAAACAGTTTCGTAATCATTAGAACTTGATGATGAACTGTCGGAATCTGAACTATAAGTAGATTGATAACTTGAATAAACAGTTGCAAAATCTGTTCCTTTTTTGAGTTGCTTTTGATAATCCTTCAAAGATTCTTCATAAGTTTTTTTAGTAGAATCCGCTGCACTTGAAACATCTATTGAAATAACATCAACTGCACAGAAATTATCTTTAAGACATTTTGTGATTTTGCTGTCGGCAGGTCTTAAAGTGCCGGCAAGTTTTTTAAGTTTAGAGTCAACTTTTTTAGCGGTTGTTGTTTCCACTGTTGTAGTGGTTTCGCCTTTTTTGGTTGTAGGGGCAGTAGTAGCAACAGTAGTAGTTTCTTCCTCTTCCTCAGGCTCTTCAATATAGTAATCGTAAACGATTTCTTCTTTATATTGAGTATTTATAATAAAGTCTTTAAAAGTGTTGTAAGAAACACCGTTTTTCTCGTATAAATATGTTTCCCAATATGATTTTAGACCTTGTTGCTCAAAATAAGAAACAACTTCATTAGAAACAGTTTCACCCATTTTATCATACTGAACTTCTACAAAAACATATTTTTTAGCAAGTTCTTCTGCCTTATTTGATGTCCATGTTTCATAGTCTTTTCCGTCATATTTTAATTCAGTATAATTATCATATTTTTTGCTGTCTTTTTTCGCTTTTGCTTCTGCTTTTGATTGAAATTCCTGATCAGCCCGCATAACAAAGCACATATAAAGAGAAGCTTTAATATTTACGGTTTTTCCTCCATATTCAATTACAAAAGCATTTTCGCCCGGTTTTGTTCTGCAAGCCGCCATACAGCCGAGTGCCAAGACAACCGTAAGAAGTAATGCTAAAATTCTTTTAGATTTCATTTTACTAATCTCCAATCTTCTTGAATTTTCGAGTTTTTGAATTTGCATAATAATTATACTACATTTCTTTTTAAATGTAAACAAAAAATTAAAAATAAAATTTTTATATTAATTATCTTGAAAAAATTTATATAATATGCTAAAATATAATAAACAAGAAGAAGGTTATTTTTATGAATATTATACTAATTGGTATGCCGGGTTGCGGTAAAAGCACGTGCGGTGTGTTGGTTGCAAAGCAACTTTGCAAGTCATTTTTAGATACAGATTTGTTAATTCAGGAAAACGAGGGTATGAAACTTTCACAGATTTTAGAACAAAAAGGTATAGAATATTTTGAAAATGCAGAAAGAAATTCTGTTTTAACTTTATATACAAGAAACTGCATAATTGCAACAGGCGGAAGTATGGTTTGTTATGATGACGCTATGCAAAAACTCAAACAAGACGGAATTATTATTTATCTTGATTTAAGTTACAAAAATATGATGAAAAGAATTCGCAATTTTAAATCAAGAGGCGTAGTTTTAAAAGAAGGGTATTCTCCGAAAGATATGTATGATGAACGCATTTTACTTTATAAAAAATATGCTGATATTATTATTGATTGCAATAAGAATACTATTCATGATACCGTAAATCGCATTATTAAGGAAATTGATAAATATGAAAAACAAAAAAATTAAAAGTTTAATAGCAACACTCTTGGTTTTTGTTGTATGCTTTTCTTATAATGTAATCGCTGCCGAAAAAGATGAATTTGAATCGGTAGACATTGATGATAAGCAGTTTTTGGCTGTAAATGTTTATTATTCGTCTGAATTTGAAAATGCTTTAGTTTCGGCAATTGCAAATTTCGAAAAAGAAATTGATGTTTCAAAATATAAAATATCAGTTAATGATTTGCCGGATATTTTATATGATATAAGCAATAAATATCCTGAATATTTCTATTTTGATTTGGGAAATACTTATTATTCAATTTCAACTCAGAATACAGTTA
>CACYEQ010000002.1 GCA_902773485.1 Oscillospiraceae bacterium | reverse complement strand
TTCACCGTTTACCAAAATTCCATTCTCTATTCTTTTTGCTTTTTTAATAAGTGATGAAGAAAGCCCTAATTCATTTTTTAAAAACGAGTGTAAACTTTGCTCTTTTTTTGCTTTACCTTTAACTATGCTCTTCATTTTAAAAGTTCAATAAGTCTCGGCAATTGCGACTCAAATCTTACTCCGTATCTTACATCGGTCTGTTCTTGTTTTGTTAATTTTATTGATTCTGCCGTTATTATTTGTGCAATTTCAGCCGAAGTTTCTAAATCTTTTCCGTTTAAAAGTGCAGTAAGCAAAACGCAAGCAAAAATATCGCCTGTACCGTGATAAATTCCCTCATGTTTTTCGGTAAAACAGTATTCTGTTTTTTGCGTTTTATTATCATAAGTTGCAACACCAAGTTTATTTTCATCAAAATAAACACCAGTAAGAACAATTTTTTTACCGCAAACTTTTTTTAGTTTTTCAATCAATTTTTCAATATAATCTTTGGTATAAGGTCCTCTTATGTAAGTGGTTTTTGTCAAAAGGCAGGCTTCTGTTATGTTAGGAGTAATCACATCGGCTTTTTTGCAAATTTTCAACATTTCATCAGGAAAATTTTCATTAAAATTTTTGTAAAGCGAGCCGAAATCAGCCATAACCGGGTCAACTAAAATAAGTGTATTTTCATTACTTAGTTCATCAATAGTTTTTTCAACTATCTCAACCTGAGCAATCGACCCTAAATATCCCGTATAAATACTGTCAAATTTAATATTTAAACTTTTCCAATGATTAACTATCGGTAAAATATCATCTGTCAAATCTCTGAAAGTAAAATTTTCAAAACCGCCCGTATGTGTTGATAAAACCGCAGTCGGAATTACAGAGCACTCTATTCCGCCTGCCGAAATTATAGGTAAAGCGACGGTAAGCGAGCATTTGCCGACACACGAAATATCGTGAATTGCCACAACTCTTTTTAATCTTTCCATAATAACCTCTTATTCTAAAACTATTGTAAACGGACCTTCGTTTACAAGTTTAACTTCCATTTTTGCACCGAAAACGCCTTTTTCCACTTTGTTTATGTACTGCTTACAATGCTCGCAAAAATAATCGTAAAGGGCGCTCGCTTCATCAGGAGCCATAGCCTCAAAAAACGATGGGCGGTTTCCGTGAGAGCAATCGGCACAAAGAGTAAACTGCGAAATAATCAGCAACCCACCGCCAACATCATTAAGAGATTTATTTATTTTTTCGTTTTCATCTTCAAAAATGCGAAGATTGCACACTTTTTTTGCAAGTCTATCAGCATCTGCTTTGGTATCACCTTTTGCAGCACCAAAAAGTACTAAAAAACCTTTATCAATCGCTCCGACTGTCTTATTGTCAACATCGACGCTCGCACTTGAAACTCTTTGTAAAACAATTTTCATTTAAAAATCTCCTTGATTTATTACAAAACATTATACCATTTTGTGATAATTTTTACAACTGTTTATTTAATATCTCTAATGCTTTTTGTAGTTGACTGTCCTCATTATCACTCAAAAACATATAGTTTTTATTCTGATAATATGAAAACTTCACTTTAAAATCAGGTTTAATTCCCTTTTTATGATAAGTTTTACCATTTTTATCAACCACAGTCTCGGTGGTAAATTTTATCGCCGTACCGTCATCTAAATCATAAGTAGTCTGTGCAATGCCTTTACCGTAAGTTTTTTCACCTATAATTATTCCTTTTCCCAGTTCTTTTATATTCATAGTAAAAATTTCTGCGGCGGAAGCACTTTTACCATTCACAATCACCGCAAAAGGCAGGTCTAGTTTATTTTCATCATCAGAAGAGTACAATGTTTTAATATCGCCGTTTTTAAGTTTCATTCTCACAGTATCGCCTTTCGGCAATACTTTATCAAGCATTTTTGCACATACATCAACATAACCGCCGGGATTATTACGCAAATCAAAAATTACTGATTTTGCATTGTTTTTCTTTAAAAATTTCAACGCTTCATCAAATTGCGTGAGCGTCGGTTCTTCAAATTCGGTTATTTTAATAATGCAGACGGAACCTACCATTTTGTATGTCACACTGTCATAAATAAAAACATCAGATTTTACGCTGAAATACAGCATTTGCGACTTTCTTTTTACAATAATTTTTGCTGTATTTCTTTCTTTTATAAGTTCAGCCGCCTTTTCAGTTGATTGATTTTTAAGAGTTTGACCGTTGATTTTAATCAATATATCGCCCTTTTTAATGCCCGCTTTTTTTGCAGGTGATTTTGAGTGAACAAAACAAATGGTAGGATACTTCTCTCCATCCTTAACCGCTATTAACACACCTATACTCTTTTGTGAAACGCCCTCTCGCTCATTCTCTTTTTGAATAAAATCGGCTTTGCCGAAATATTTTGCGTAATCATCGTTTTCAAGCATATCAATATAACTTTCGGCCAGTTTATCACCGACTTGCTCATTATCAAGCGAAAAATTAACAGCATTTTTATTGATTTTTGAATCAATAGTTGTTACTTTTTTAATTAGCGGAATTTGCTCAAAAATTCTTGTAATATCACCGCCGACCGTCAAAAAAGCAATCAACAAAGTCAAAACTGCTGTAATTAAAATTAGTGGAAATTTTCTCAAAATATTTAATATATATTTTTTACTATTCGTCATAAATCGACATACTCCCAAAAATTAAATAAGGGGCGAAAAATCGCCCCTAAAACTTGTTAATTAAAAATAGTTAAGCGGATTTACACGGTTTCCGTTTACACGCATTTCAAAATGCAAATGAGGTCCTGTTGAACGACCTGTTGAGCCGACATAAGCAATAACCTGTCCTTGCTTTACAGATTGGCCTGAACCTACCGCAAGCGATGAACAGTGACCGTAAAGCGAAATCAAACTCGAACCTTGGTAAATACCGTGGTCTATCATAACGCAGTTACCGTAACTTCCGTTATAAGAAGCCAATATTACAGTTCCGGAAGCGGTTGCAAGAATAGGTGTACCGTAAGCACCACCGCCTGTTATATCAACACCACCGTGCAGTTTATTATAATGCATAGTTGGGTGATATCTGTAACCGAATCCAGATGAAATGTAGTAAGATGAACCGCCGTAAGGCCAGGTAAATCCCGATGAGCCTATTTTAACATTCGGCGTTCTTGAACTGCTTGAAGAATTTCTGGCAGCCAAAGCACGCTTTGCGGCCTCTCTTGCTATTCTGTCAAATTCAGCCTGAGCAGCTTCTTTTTCTTTAATAATCTCCGCAGATTCTTCTTTCAAAGCACTTTCAGTGTCTGCTAATTTAGAATATGCACTCTCAGCCTCTTTATACTTTGAATCAAGATTGCTTTTTTCAGTAACCAACTGTTGTTTTAGCGAATCCGCTTCGGACTTTTTAGCCTCAACCTGCTTTTTTGCTTTATTGATTTTCTTAATATCTTTTTGAAGTTTGCCCATCAAATCCTTTGTATCGGAAGTAATGCACTTCATAATATCTGATTTTTCAAGAAAATCGCTGTAATCATCAGCAGACAACAACACTAAAACATCGGTAGAAGCACCCGCTATGTATATCGCTTTGAGTCTTTCTTTCAACTGATTTTTAGCCTTTTTAATCTGCGATTCTTTTTTGTTAATTTGAGATTCCAGATCCTCAATCTCACTGCCAAGCGCATTTACTTTTGCAGTCATAGTATCTACTTTTGTTTCGATAACATCGACTTGATCTTGCAAATTTTCTGCTTTTTCTTTTGCGTCAGCCTTATCGTCTTTTAGGGAATCAAGTTTCTTTTGAATTTTCTTTTGTTTTTCATTTAAAGAATTAATCTTATTCTGCAACTCGCTTGATGTAGCCGCAGATACATTCAAAGAGTTTTCAGGAACAAAAATACCAAGCGAAACTGCAATTAAACACAAACAAATAACTGTTGAAACAATTTTTTTAAATAAACGCATTTTGCTCGCTTCCTTCCTTACGCAAATACTTGCTGATAGAAATTAAACTGCCTATTGTTCCGGCAACTATTCCTATAACACAGAATCCTCCAAATAAATACCAAACAACGCTGGAATAAGGTATAAGACTCAAAAATCCAAACTGTCTTACTTGATCGATTGTTGAATTATAAATCAAATACAAAATTCCTGTTGAAGCGATAGCAGAAATCAAGCCGAAAGCTATACCCTCGACAATAAACGGAAAACGAATAAAATTGTTAGTAGCACCTACCGCTTTCATTATCGAAATTTCCAGTTTTCTCGCTGCCATTGTAATACGAATTGTATTTGCTATAATAACCAGCGATGTAAACAACAGCAATCCGATTATCCAAAGGCTTGCAGTATTAATAACATTTTGAATACCGTTTAATACTTTTGTAAGTTCTTTGGAATAATTTACATAATAAACGCCTTTTATCTCTTTGATAGAGGCGATTGCACTTTCGGTTTTAGATTTTGAAAAATCTTTCCATGTTACTTTGATTTTTCCGGGTAAAAAGGTACTGTCATTCTTAAATAAATCATCAAACATTGTACCGATTGATTCTCTGAAAGATTCAGCGCCTTGTTCCCTGCTTACATATTCGGTTTTCTTAACATTTGACATAGTGGCAATTTTCTTTTCAATTTCAGCCGCCTGTTTATCGTTAATATTATCGTCTAAAAATACAAGTGCCAAATTATTATCTTTAACCGAAACAAAAGACGCCTGAATATTATATGTAAGTAAAACAGCAACGCCCATTAAAAGCATACACGAAACCAAAACGCAAACAGATGCAAGAGTCATTAAACGGTGCAGCCAAATATTTTTAAATCCCTCAACTGTGAGGTATCTTACACTTCTTAATTTCATTGAACGGCACCCTCCTCATTATCAGCAACAATTCTGCCTTTTTCAAGCATAATAACTCTTCTGCCGAAATCTCTAACAAGTTGATGCTCGTGAGTAACCATAACAACGGTAGTTCCTCTGCGGTTAATTTCCGTAAGCAAATCAACAATTTCATAAGACATTTCCGGGTCAACATTACCCGTAGGCTCGTCCGCAATAATAATTTGAGGATTATTAACCAAAGCACGTGCAAGACCTACTCGCTGTTGCTCGCCGCCTGATAATTCGTTGGGATAGCATCTTGCCTTATCGCCCAGACCTACCATAGATAAAGCAGAAGCAACTCTTCTTCTGATATCTTTTGATGAGGCACCGACAACTCGAAGTGAAAATGCAACATTACCGAAAACAGTCATATTGGGTATAAGTCTGAAATCTTGAAAAACAATTCCCATTGTTCTTCTGAAATAAGGTACTTCTCTGCGTTTAATTTTGCTCATTTTATAGCCGTTTACAATAACTTCACCCGTATTGCATTTTTCTTCGTGCATAATCAATTTAATAAAAGTCGATTTACCCGCGCCCGAAGCACCTACCACAAACACAAATTCGCCTTTGTTTATTCTTATATTAACATCATTTAAAGCGTGAGTTCCGTTTGCGTAATTTTTCGAAACGCCTTTAAACTCAATCAACGCTTGATTGCTTTTAATATCTTCAATATTCTTTTTAATAAAAATCACTCCAACCTGAAATTTTAATAAATTTTAGTAGAGAACAGGACATGAATTCAAATATTTTTTAACCATCAAAGCAATTTTAAACACAATAGCGTGTTCAAATTCTCTAAGATCAAGGCCTGTTAATTTTTTGATTTTTTCAAGTCTGTAAACCAAAGTATTCCTGTGAACGAAAAGTTTTCTCGATGTTTCTGAAACATTTAAGTTGTTTTCAAAGAATTTTTGAATTGTAAACAAAGTTTCCTGGTCAAGACTTTCAATAGAACCCATTTTAAAAACTTCTTTTAAATATGTTTCGCAAAGTGTTGTAGGCAACTGATAAATAAGTCTTGCAATACCAAGATTCTCATAACTTACTATCGCTTTTTTGGTATCAAAAACTTTTCCTACTTCAATAGCAATTTGTGCCTCTTTAAATGAAGAAGAAAGTTCTTTTATTGTATCAACAATAGTTCCTATACCTATTACACAATGAGTATAAAACTCACCCGAAAGCGTATCAATAATAGAGCGAGCCAGTTTTTCAAGATCGCTAATATCAATATTTGGATTTGTTTCTTTAACAATTGCGATTTCGGTTTCACTTATATTAATTATAAAATCTTTCTGCTTGTCCGGGAAAAGATTTTGTACAATATCAAATACCGAAACGTCATTTTTAGTAACAATTTTTACCAACAAAACAACATGTGAAACATCAATATTAAAATGAAGTTCTCTTGCCTTTACGTAAATATCACCGGGCATAATATTCTCAAGAATAATGTTTTTAACAAAATTAGACCTGTCAAAGTTTTCGTCAAAATACTGTTTAACATTAATTAAAGAAACATTTATTAAATTTGCGAATGATTTTGATACTTCATCAACGCCTTTAACAAACACCAAATAATTCGGTCGGGTATTTGTGCATGCTTTAAAAGTATATTCACCTCTTACAAACGCCTCTTCAATTTCCATATCGACTTCGGTAACACCCATATGCTCACCTATAAGAGTGAGATCGTTACACGCACAGACAGTAAGTGTTTCATCAACAACACCAATCTTTTTTCCTACTGCTTCTCCCATTTGGGTCACTACGCTTTGAAAAAGTCTGTTAGACATAATAAAGTACTCCTTAAAAAGATTTTATATAAATTGCATAACATCGGTTATATACATTTTACACAAAAACAAATCAAATTTCAAGGTGTTTTTTAATTTTTTTTAAGAATTTTTATAAATATTTACAAAATTTTATTAAATTATGCCTATTTTAGCATAAATATAATGCAATTTTTGTATTTATATAATCTGCTGAAATAATTATTTTTAATTTGTGAAAATTGCATATATGATAATTTGTCATATTTTGCGACGAAAATATATGGAAATTTTTACCATAATATGCTAAAATTAAATAAAGAATTTCGGTGGTGATTTAAAATGAAAAAACCAAAAAGTGAAAAGATACATTACATTAATCCTAAATGTATTTTTGACAACCCCTATCAGCCCAGACAAATTATTGATAAAGACAAAATGGATGGG
>CACYEQ010000001.1 GCA_902773485.1 Oscillospiraceae bacterium | reverse complement strand
TATCAACCGCAATAATTGCTTTTGTTTTTTCGGTTATCAAATCGCCCAAAGCGTCATAATCAATCACAAAACTGTCTTTTTTTGCATCACACATAACTATTTGTGCGCCGACATGATAAACTACCGACGCAGTTGCGGTGTATGTGTATGCAGGTACAATAACCTCATCGCCCTCACCTATACCGAGGATGCGTAAAATGCATTCAAGCGAAGCAGTAGCACTTGAAAGACAGGCACAACCGGCACAGTCGCAAAACTCGGCAATCTCTTTTTCAAACTGCTTGGTTTTAGGACCTGTTGTAATCCAGCCGGAACGAAGCGTTTCGGCAACCGCCGAAATTTCTTCTTCGGTAATATCAGGCGGTGAAAACGGAATATTTTTCATAAAATTCTCCTTGAAAAAGCATTGTTTTTCTTATTATAACTCTAATTTATTTAAAAATCAATCTTTACATTTTGATTTTTTGGGATTATAATGTATACAGTTAAAGAAAAGAGGAATTTTTAATGGATAAAAGTATTTATGATTATAAATTCAAAGTCGGCACTTTTGATGTGGGACTGGGCAGTAAAATCAGGCTTTCTTCTATTCTTAAATATCAAATGGAAGCAGGAGAGAGGCATTTAACCGATTATTTCGGTCTTGATTATAACACATTAAAATCGCAAAACAATGTATTTGTTATTGTTAATTTGATTGTAAAAGTTTACCGCTCTCCCGTAAGCGGTGAAAACATAACTCTTACCACTTGGTCAAAAGAGGTTAAGGGCTTAAAATTTTTCAGGGCGTATAAATGGTTTGATGAAAACGGTGAACTTCTTATTGAGTCAATTTCTTGTTGCGTTTTAGTTGATGCAAAAGAGCATAAACTTTTAAAACCTGATGTGTTGGGATTTGATTTTCCAACAGGAGATAGGGAGATTTCAATACAGAATCCTAAAAAATTAAGATTGTCAAAAGAGCTGACAGAGGCGGGAAAAAGAGAAATTTATTTTTCTATGCTTGATTCTAACGAGCATTTAAACAATGCTTTTTACGCCGATTTTGCAGTAGATTTTATTGAAAAGGAACTGGCTGAGAATATAAAAGAATTTTCAATAGATTTTGTAAAAGAGGCAAAGTGTGGCGAGGAAATAATTATTGAAACAGCCGAAGAAAACGGTACTTCCTTTATACATGGAAAAGTCGGAGATAACACTTGTTTCAGAGCAGAAATAAAATAAAATACGCCTTTCGGCGGCTCTACTTAGAAAATTTGGGATTATTGCACCGCAATACATCGAAAATGCTTTGAACAAAATTTTTTCAATGGTTTTAATTATTTATATTTTTGATTGGTAAAATATTGATTTAAAAAAGAGAAAACCGGAGTTGAAATAAATCTGTTTTTTCTTGTTTGTCAGTTATAATATTTATAAAAAGCATTCAGGAGAATAGTGTGTTAAATAAAACTGAGCATAGTAATCTTACTCAGTCTTGTTTTTAGAATAAACATCGTAATATTTATAGTTAAGATTAATAAACACAAAAGACCATTCGTAATGAATGGTCTTTTGCTTTAAATTATGGTTTTTATTAACAATTAATACAATGTATAACTACTATTGCACTCTCCGTAAGTTTTATAATTATATGGCAAATAATCTTTATTAAAATGTATATCTTCTTTTTTTGCAAATTGCAAATAAATATATGTTATACGATTGTTTGCCTTATCAATTAAAGCATATTCACTCGTGCAATCATAGCCTAATCGTGAAGCATAAGCCGGAAGATTAAAATTCTTTTCATCAAGTTTTATACTTTCATCTTCGTATTTTAGTGATTTAATTCTGTTTAACTCATTATTAAACTCTTCATCAGTGTATTTACAACTGAGATATATTTGAAGCGATGTATCTAAAAAAGTATCAGAAAAAGAATAGTAATATTCCGTATTGCTTTTAGTGTTAGATATTGATTTTGGGAAAATAAGTAATTCGCTTTTTATGCCATTTTCACCATGAGAGTGAAAATCATGATAATTATTAATACTTTCAGTTGTATATGTACCGCTACCAAAAATTACAAAATAAACAAAAACACCAAATGCAACAGCAAGAAAAATTATTGATAATATAATTATAGCTTTTTTCATAAAAACACTTTCTAAAATGTAGGATAACTATACCATAATGCATAAAACGCTGCCAATCTAGAACTCTTTTCATCATTATTTACATCAATTATTTTGGCATGTTGATATAAATAATTTCCTAATATTGATTGTATAACTGACAAACTAATTAATACGAGTTTTATTTCTGATTTTGGATAAAAAGAATAAATATACCGATTAACATTTCTAGATGTTATCATTCCACAACCAATAAAATATAGTATTGCGTGTCCTAGAAGTTCTACTGCTATTCTTGAAGCATCCATATTTTTATATTTTTTGTTTTTTCCTGCTTTTGAAATAACATCATTAGCAAAAGCAATACATGATTTTTTTGAAAAGAAAATCCTATCAACATTTACTGAAAAACCTTTAGAATTAAGATTAACCGATAATCCTTTAACTTTAATTGTTTTATATCCATTTGGGTCAATATTTGTTATGCAATTATTATCGCAGTATGTATATAAATTTTGAATTGTTGGATAAATTAACATTATAATGGAATCATCACTATTAATAAACCTACCGACATTTTGGTCGTAATATCTACTTTGTAGGTAGTACATATCAATCTCATCATCGTAATAGTACCCTCTATAACGAATTGGGTTGATGTTTGCTAAATTACCTGTTGATGAGGTGATATTACCCCAGGCATCATAGGTATATGTTGCTACTGTATTACCGTTTGTATCAATAATACCTACAACATCACCTTGAATATTCTTCACATAGGTATAATCAACAGCAGATGTGCCGTTGTAATAAGTAAATCCAACTATATCTTGTTTATTGTCATAGTAGAAATGAATATACTTATTACCCCAAGATTGATGAGTTAATTTATTTTCTGACCAATTGTACTTATAAACGGTATTATTAACACTCTTTTCAGTTCTTAACCCATCTTGGTTATATTTGTAGGTTACATTTGTATTACCTTTTGAATAACTTGCCAAACTTCTGCCGTTTTTCCAAGTTAAAGTAGCACCAAGATAATTTAATGGGTTTCCGTTATTATCATAAGTAATTGATTTGTTATTAAAAGATGTTAATTTATCTTTCCAATTGTTATCACTGTATGAATATGTATTGTTGCCGGCAGTTAAAATATTACTATTTAAATCATAAGAATAGTTTTTATTATTCTCTTCAATAAGTTGATTTAATTTATCATATTTATAAGCCGCTACAATAGTTTCTTTACCATTACCAACCTTTGAATAAATACCTGTAATATTTCCGTTGTTGTCATACGTATAACGGGTTGTTTCAGGTGTTCCATTGCCAACTGTTGTTTTAACCGATTTTACTTGTTCGGTGGTATAATCACCATTACTATTATACACATATTCTTTTAAAAGTACAACAGTATTTCCTGATTTTGTTTCTTCTTTGGTTATTCTGCCGAATCCGTCTTTATAAACTGTTTTTTCGGTATTGCCGAAAGAAGTATTTTCTTTTGTTGTTAAATCGGTTGTTGAATCTGTATTATTAACAGTTTCAAATTCGGTATTATATTCTTTTCCGTTTATGTTTTCTGCAAAATTGTTTTTATCAGATGAATAAGCAAATAACAACTTTGTTTCGTCAGCATTCCAAACCTGAGTTTCATCTAAATAAGTTAGTGTTACAGTACCATTTTCGGTATCTATTGTTTTCAGAATTTTGCCTGTTTCGTCGTTAAAATAACTAATGGTGTTGGTAATTGTACTGCCTTTTTTGTTTTCAAGTTTTGTAAGCATTCCATTATCGTTATAAGAATAATTTAATGTTTGACCATTGGCGTAAGTCAACTTACTGATTGTTCGGTTACTGTTTGAATAATAGGTATAAGTAACCAGAGCCGTATTTCCAACCGAAATAAACTTTAAATCACCAAAAGGTGTGTATTTATAAGTATATGTAACATTATTATTTGTGATTGTTGAGATGTTGCCTCGAGCGTTATAAGTATAGTCAACGCCTATGTTATTATTAATGTTTTGTGACATTTCAACAAGATTGTTTAAGTCGTCATAACTGTAATTTACAGTATTGCCGTTGCCGTCTGTTGCAGAAATTTGATTTCCTGTTTCATTTTCGGAGCATGAAAAAGTATTTACACCAATAGAATTAGTATCTCTTGTTAATGTGCAGGCAATTCCGCCTACGGTTAATGATTTGGTTGCATTTTGGGTTTTCATTATCTGACCGTCACGAGTTTCCTCATAGTTTTCAGATACTGAATAAACTTCGTCTGATAGTTTTACCAAATGTATTTCATCTATATATACAGCAGGAGAATTTGCTGTTTTTATAAAAATATTTGTAAGTTGATTTATATTTACTCCTTGCATATCGCTAAAGAGCATTGTATACCATTCTCCTGTTGGTGCTGCCGGCAGATTTACTGTATAATCAGTATTTTTGTTTCCGTAGTTATATTTTCTTAAACTTATTTTGCATGCATTTGCCGATTTATACCAGAAACGAATACCGTCAGATGTTTCGGTATTTATTAACGATTTGTCTAATCCTATGCCGGCAACTGTGTATGTTTTACCGCCCGAAGTGTATTCATATTTATCCTTATTTGCAGTTACTCCGAATGAATTACCGCTGTATGCGTTATTACCGTTTGAAATAGTAAAGTAACTTATATTTGCATTAGGTGTGTACGATTCAAAATCTTGTAATGTAGCGTGATACACATATTCATCTGTTACAGGATAATTATGATTCTGTGCTTTGGTTTTATCAGCAATTTTATATTCTTTGTTTGTGCTTATTGTAGTATCAGCAAGAACAGTTTGAACTTCATCTATATAAACAGAACCGCTTGTAGTTTTTACAAATAAGTAGTTTAGGTCGCTTAATGTTTTTCCTGCCGATTCTATATCTCTGTATAGAATTGTTTTCCATGCACCTGTCGATGCACTCGGTAATGTAATACTGTAATCTTTATCAGGTCTGCCATAAGTAGATGCACGCAAAGATATTTTGCAATTTGCAGTTGATTTGTACCAAAATCTAATACCGCTTTGCGTTTGTGCATTTAATTTTCCATTAAAAGAAATACCGCCGTTCGTTATTGTAGAACTGCCTGATGTATATTGGTACTTATCTTTACTTGCAGATACGCCCCAAGAATTGCCTGAATATGCTGTTGATGCTATTTTATCTCGATTGCCTTTTTCATTCACAACTGTTCCGTAAGTTAAATAACTACAATCAGTAATGCCTGTATAATTATCAAATGAATTGATATTAGAAACTATTTTATATCCGTCTTCAATTTGATAATCTTCTTCCGGTTCATTTGTTGAAGAGCTTTCAGATGAATCGGTTTCTTCGGTAGTTACTGCACCGTTTAATATTTCGACACCGTCAACATATAAGAAACCTTGTTGATTGTTGTATTCTATTCTTAATTTATATGTTTCAAAAGCAGTATCATCTATGGTAACAGTTCCCATAGCTTTATACCACAAGTTTCCTGCGTTTTGCGGAAAATCAACACAATTAGATAAATTTACAACAGAAAGTTCTGTTTCTTCGCCATTTTTTATTCCGATTAATGACATTTTTGCTATAGGCGAATCTTCACTTAATACAAGTTCGCCGTCTTCTTTAACATATTTTTCCGAAAGCATTCCTTCTGTATTAATCCATGCAGATATAGATAAATCTTTAAGTTGATTTTTTGAAATTTTAACAGTTTGTTCTGCTTTGCTGATGCCATTAATTCCACCAAGTTTTAGAGCCTTATCACTTAATTCCGCAACTCTTCCTCTTACATCAGCATTTGAGGTATCGCCTGATACATCCCAGGAGTTTAAAGTATTAAAATCACCATTTTCGACTATATTATAATCATATGCTCTTTTGTGTTTTTCAAGTTGTAAACCGTCAATACAGATATTACCTGTTGCATTAAACAAACCAACCTGTAAATTTATTGATGTTTTGTTTTTCGGCACTGTAAAGGTTACATACACTCTTGTCCAATTTTCAATTTTTCCTGCAATACCGGTTGATTTTTTAACATAGTCACCGTTTATCGCTCTTATACCGATACCTTTATAAGTTTTATCGCCATTATCTTTTTCAATATTACTTAAATTTGTACCGTTTTTATATGACTTAACATAAGCCGAGAAAGTATATGTTGCCTCGGATTCTAATCCTGTAATTGTTTTATAAATATATCCGGATGTTTTTGCATATTTATTACCACTAAATGCTGGATTATTAGCATTTGCAGTTTCAATACTATGAGAACCAGACCAGCTATTTCCGCTGTTTTCAAAACTACTGTTAGAAATAGCATTAACTATCGGAATTGTTACTTCAGTATTACCGATTAAATTTCCTTTTTTATCTTTAATTTGGTTTATTGCATAATAGTCTTTATTAAATACCGTGCTTAAATAACCGTTTTTATCAAATAAATATGATTCACGGTCTTCGTTTTCATTGACAAAATATGTTGAAGATGCTCCGTAATATACAGATACTTTATCTCCTTGTACCCATGTTTTGTTATCATTGTTATAACCATATTCTTTATATTCTTTAATTGACCATCTTAAAAAACTATTTGTTCCATAAGTATATTCAATTTTATAATCATTGGGCAATGAAACCGAAGAAAGACAATGATTGCTGTTATAACCGTAATTTGCCGTTTTTCCTTTATAAGTTACCGATAATATACAGTTTTGATTGTTGCAACTGTAACTTACCGTTTCGTTATTACAAGTAACCCCCGTGATAATACCTGAATTATTATAATGATATTTGTAAACATTTCCGTCACCATCGGTGATAGTATTTATGCGTTTTTTTGCAGCATCATAATATGTCATTGATATTTCTTTTGAATAGTTTGATGTATCTTGATTATAGTATTGCTCATTTGTTTGTTTAATCAAGTAATTGAATGTGCTTTCTGTACCGCTAAAAATATATACATCTCCGTCAGGTGTTACAATTTTGGATTGTGGCAAATACAGTTTATATCCCATACCTGAATCATCTTGATAATAAGTATGATCACTGTCCATATTCATAAAATAATACTGTTCGCCTTTATCAGTAACCCAACCATAATATGTATCGTTTCCTGAGCTGTATTTTGTTAATTTGTGATAATACTTTGGAATCCATCCTTCTACAGAATAAGTATTTACATATGTCATACCTATTGTTACCGGTAAATCTGATGCTTCAACTGAAAAGTCGTCTCTTTCAACACTTAAAGTTCCGTTTAAGTCATTAAGATATGCTGTTCCGGCAGTCCGCATGTCCATTGTATGATATGAGAACTTATCATTAATTCCACTTTGAACATTATATTTTACTGTTAAGCAAGGGGTAGGAGTATTTCCATCTATAGAAACAAAATAATAATCATCATCCTCATTATCCATACGAAGGGTATAATCTATACTTGTATCAGTATTTTTCATTAAAGATTTTGTAATATCAAATGTAAATGATTCATCATCTGTGTCATATTCACTAAAATCTTCATAATAACTATTTTTAAAAAGAGATTGAGTTAAGCAATTATAATTTCCGCTACCTTCATAAATATATGCATTAGAGTTAGATAAATTTGTTGCATATAAATGTAGCTTTGCATCAATAATATGCTTAGTTCTGTCTAAATTTGAAAGATTTATCCTAATTTTTCCATAGCTGGATGTATTGTCAATTTTACTTGTTGTTGCATTTCCGCTAACTGTTCCATTTTGAAAAACGGAATAATATTCAAAATTACTGCTGTTATTAATATATTCCACACTTGGGTCTACTGTAACAGGATATTCTCTTTCTTTATCTTGTAACCATTTTTTATCAATAATAAGCTTCAATTCTAGCTTATTATCTTTTTGTTTTACTATTTTAAGTTTTAAAGCATCACTAACAGTGCCGTTATTATCTTGCATAACAGGTGCTTTAATAGAATATATAACTTTTTTCTTGCTATTCTTTAATTCTACTGTTCTGTCATTTTTTTGAAATGCAGTTAATTTTTTAAATCTATATTCAATGTTAAACTCATTTGGTACATCTTTAGAATTTAAAATTAAGTTTTCTTTAACTTCGTCACCGTTTAATATATATTCCGCATCAACATTTTTAAATATATCTTTGTATAATGTTTTACTTGAAATATTTGGTAATGTTGTATGTTTTGCATCACCTTTAAGTTTTTTATTATCCTTATTTTCTTTTTTAACCTTTGAATTATTTGCTTCTGCAAATCCCCATGAAATATCGTAGTCTTTGTTTGAAATTTCTACTGTTTTTCCTTTTTTATAGTTTTTATATAATGCTATATTGTACTTGGAATTTTTAGTAACATATTCATCATCTTCTGATTTTAATGTATTATCTATTTCTTCCCATTCTCCCTTATCATTCTTATAGTGAACAGGAGAATTGTATATCGCTGCCTGCATTGTTCCGTCAGACATTTTAAATACTTTTTCGTTTTCGCTTCTCATTGTTTTAACTTCACTGATAATGTGTGCCACTTTTTCTGTTTTGGCATCTTTTTTCGTTTTTGCTAATACGGGTACGCTAATCACCGACACTAACAAAGCAAACACCAATAGTATTGATGTTAACTTGGTTTTCATCTTTAAACCGGTTTTCATAATATTTACTCCTTCAAGTTAGAATTATTTAATATGTGTTGACATACATTCTTATACTAACATATTTTACCTAAAATGTCAATATTATTTAATAAATCTACATTACTTATATTAAGTGAGAATTATAACCGGAAAATGTTGAAAAAACAAAAAAAGTCACCATTATTTACTTGATGACTTTAATTAGTTTTTAAGATTTTTAATTTCTTAGCAAGTTCTTGCCTTTTGTATTCAGGTAGCGAATATATTGGTTACTTATATTAACTACCCATATACCATCTTCATTAACGAGTTTAATATACGGATTGCTTAATTTAATTCTTGATTGCTGTTTTTTTATTTTCGTCCCACTTGTATACATTATAAAAGAAAAAGACTCTTTTTGAGAGTACTTTTTATAAAAAAGTACCGATTCTCTAAGAGCGCCCTTTCGGCAAATTTTATTCTGCACTTATTTTATGAATTATATTATCTGAAATTAAAACGGCGTGTTCTTTTAAAAACGAAAGTTTTATTTTTTTCTGTGTTGCTCCGTATTCGGAAAGCAAAAGTTTGTATTTTTCGCACGAGTCTTTATTGAGGTTAACATTAAAATAGTAGTTTTCATTATATAAATAAAGCGAGTTTTCAAGTTCGTAATTTTCGAATTTTGCTTTTTCGCAAAATTTAAAAAAATTCTCTATATCTTCAAACGCAAAAATACAATTTTGCTTATTTTTAATTAATTTATATCTCATTTTTTGTCGGTTTGGCGAGCGTGTAAAAAGCATTAAACACCCTTCGTCTACCGTTGGAAATATTTCTATAAGCAAGTGAGATGAGAAAATATCAAATCCTGTTTGTTCGGCGGCTTTTTTTAAAATTGTTTTCAAAACAAGTTTTGCACGTTCGCTTTTTTCTAAAAACGAGGAACGATTTATCTCTAAATTCTGCATATCTTCGCCGGAAAGTTCCACCTTCAAGTGCAATTTATCTATCATATCAATAACCAAAACAATCACTTCCTATACTTATATAATATTAAACTATGCTTTTCCTTGCAATAAAAAATTTTTGGTTTTTATTTTAACTTTTAAAGGAAAAAACACATTTATATCAAAGTTTTATCGTTTTTATATCAAATTTTAAGAATAGAATAATAATTGTGAAATATTGTTTGAATAATAGGTTAAAATATAGTTATGAAATACGGAATTCTTTGGAGAAAAACCACTAAAAATATTGGCGATGATGTTCAATCTTATGCTGCTGAATGCTGGTTGCCACAGTCTGATTATATGGTTGATATTGAGGAGCTTGACCAGTTTAAATCGGAAGATGATGAGCCGGTTGCTACAATTATGAGTTCATGGTATATGTGGCAAAAATGGAATTGGCCGCCTTCAAAATATGTATATCCTATGTGGATAGGAATGC
Source organism: Oscillospiraceae bacterium (assembly GCA_902773485.1). GTDB lineage: Bacteria > Bacillota > Clostridia > Oscillospirales > Acutalibacteraceae > RUG11462. The sequence continues at coordinate 3,455 of CACYEQ010000001.1, read as the reverse complement.
ATTATAATGATATTCAAAGGGGCAGACCGAGAGGTATGCCTTCAAAATGGGAATATATTTCAAACGGCCCCGGCCTTGAATATCTTAAAAAATATGAGCCGATTGGCTGTCGTGATTATTATACGCAAGATAGATTTGATGAACTCGGAATTAAAAACTATTTCTCGGGTTGTATTACATTAACACTTAAAAAGCGTGATTTGCCGAAACCCGAAAGAGAATATGTTGTTCTTGTTGGTGTTGATAAAAAAGTCGAAAAAAGAGTTCGCAAAGTGCTTGAAGGAACAGATATTGATTTGATTATTCTATCTCCTACAAGACCCGAACCTTCAACTAACCTTTCATGGCAGGCAAGAAAAGAGGAAGTGGAAAAATATTTAGGCATATATCAAAATGCAAAGTGCGTTTTGACTTTCAGACTTCATTGTGCTCTGCCTTGTCTTGCACTTGAAACACCTGTTTTGCTTGTGCGACACAGTTTCGCATCGGTTCGGTTGAAACCTTATAAAAAATATTTGCATACCGCATATAACAATAAGGTTGCAAACGGTGAATTTGATGATTTTATTCTAAATCCGCCTGAAAATCCTGATGATTACAAGATTGTAAGAGAACGCCTTAATAAGTGTATTACGGAGTTTATAAAGCAGGCAAAAGAGGAAAAGAGAAAGGCAAGCGAACTTGTCAGAACGGAATATACAGCACAAGAGGTGCTTGAATGGCAGAACAAAACTATGAAAAAAACGCTTCATAGTTTTCATATTGAAAGCCAAATAGATTTAGGTACTATTTTGGAACAGAAAAAACAAATTTCAAAATGTGAAAAAGAGATTGAAAAGTTAAATAAAAAAATATTAAACAATGTTGCTCTGTTAAACTGCCGTTCGGTAAGATTTGTATTAAAAATAAGAGCGTTTTACAGCAAGATTGTTTTTGCTTTAAGAGGCAAAAAGAAAAAAGAATAATAAAAGACTTGAAAATCTAAAATTTGAGGTTTTCAAGTCTTTTTCTTTACATTTTTAGAAAAAAGTGATATAATAAAAATTAAAGAAAGGAGGAGGAAAAGTGTTATTAGTCATTGATATTGGCAATACAAACATCACCTTGGGAGTTTTTGACGGCGATAAAAAAAGAATGACCGCTCGAATTTCAACACAAGCAGATAAAACCGGTGAACAATATGCTGTTGAAATTATAACAATCTTAGGGCTTCATAAAATCGAAGTCGAAAATCTTGACGGATGTATTGTTTCAAGCGTTGTTCCTGCATTATCTAATGCATTCAAAAAAGTCTGCAAATTGCTGGGAATTAACAATCCTATTTTCGTAGGACCGGGCGTTAAAACGGGACTTAATATTAAAATCGACAACCCTGCTCAACTCGGCGCTGATTTGGTAGTCGGTGCGGTTGCCGCTATTGATAAGTATCCTTTGCCTTTGGTAATTCTCGATCTTGGCACAGCAACTACAATCAGCGTTATTGATAAGCAAGGTTCGTTTTTAGGCGGACCTATTTGTGCAGGTATCGGCATTTCGCTTGAAGCGCTTACTTCCAAAACCTCTCAACTCCCCGGTATTTCGATTGAAACGCCGAAATCTGTTATCGGCAAAAATTCAATCGACAGTATGAAAGCAGGTTTGGTTATCGGCTCGGCTTGTATGATAGAGGGTCTTGTTGAGCGAATTGAAGATGAACTAGGCGAAAAAGTTTCGATTGTAGCAACAGGCGGACTCGCCGCAGAAGTCGTTAAAAACTGTAAAAAAGAAATCGAAATAAACGATGATCTTTTGCTTGACGGCTTGAAACTAATCTACGAAAAAAATAAAAAATAAAAATCTATTTAGAATTGCATCGCAAAAAGCGAGCAGTATCAGGAGGTAATTTTTATGTCACAAAGAAATAATCAAAAAATACAGAAAATCGCTTTAACTGCTATTTTTATGGCAATAGTAGCAGTTTTGCAGTTATTTGCAAGTTCAATAACCTTAGGCACGGTCAGCTTCTCGGTTGTGCTTATTCCGATAGTTATTTGCGGAATTTTGGCAGGACCTTGGGGAGGGTTAATGACAGGTTTAACATTCGGCGTTATAACAATGATCGGCGGTATAACAGGTGGCGACCTTTTTACTGCAACTCTTATGCAGTCGGGTACAAGAGGTTTTATTATTACTACGCTTATTTGTCTTGTTAAAGCAACTGCGGCAGGTGTTGTTTCTGCTTTGGTTTATAAATGGGTTAAAAAGTTTAATAATATTGGTGCGGTTTTTGCAGCAGCGGCAGCAGCACCGATTGTTAATACAGGCTTATTTATTCTCGGCGCACTTACATTATCAGATGTTTTATCTGCTAATTTTGTAGCCGAGGGTACCAGTGTAATTTATTTCTTAGTTATTGGCTGTGCAGGCGTTAATTTTATAATTGAGTTTTTAGTAAATATTGTTTTTGCACCTGCTATTTATCAACTTATTAAATCAGTCGGAAAAGGAAAGATTTAATGACCAATTTAACAAATTTGCAAAACCGAATCCCTTTGGATTCGGTTTGCTTAATTGAAAATGAGAAAAATCTAAGGTATTTATTAGAATTCAATATTGATACGGGTTATATTTTAGCAACGCACGAGAACGCCTATTTTATAACTGATTTTCGCTATATAGAAACTGCTGAAAATCATTTAAAAAACAGTAAAGTCAGCGTGATTTTGCAGAATGATTTAAAGCAAGATATAAAAGATGTTTTAGAAAAAGAGCAAAAGAAGAATTTGCTTATTGAAACTGCTTATCAAACTATTTCAAAATTCGAGTTTTTGAAAAAAATTACTGAAAATATTTCTGTTGAAAATACTCTCGATAAGATTATCGTCGATTTGCGTATTACAAAAAATGAATATGAGATTGCACAAATTGAAAAGGCACAAAAAATCACCGATGACGCTTTTTCGCATATCTTACCTTTTATAAAAGAGGGTGTCAGCGAAAAAGAATTGGCGTTGGAACTTGAATTTTTTATGCGTAAAAACGGGGCAGAGGGTGTTTCGTTCGATTTAATAACAATTTCGGGCAAAAACACTTCGTTGCCTCACGGTGTTCCGAGCTATAAGAAAATCCAAAAAGGCGAATTTATTACTATGGATATCGGTTGTAAGGTCAACGGTTATTGTTCGGATATGACAAGAACGGTAGCCTTAGGCGAGCCTACTGATGAAATGAAAAAGGTTTATAACACTGTTTTGCTTGCACAAAAAGAGGCTTTTAAAAGAATAAAAAGCGGTGTAAAGACGAGCGAGGTCGATTTTGCCGCACGAGATTTTATTAACAAAAGCGGTTATGAGGGTTGTTTTGGTCACGCAACAGGTCACGGCGTAGGTCTTGATATTCACGAAGAGCCGAGAGTTTCAACAAAAAGCGACACGGTTTTGCAAAGCGGTATGATAATAACAATCGAGCCGGGCATT